>NZ_DASVSI010000004.1:0-39366 GCF_036388155.1 Hymenobacter sp.
AGGCGGTCGACCGACGCGGGAACGCGGACTACAGAGTCCGCGCTACTGCCCGGCCCGTACAGTGACGGCGAAACCGCGCTAGTCAGCGCTTCTGGAGCAGTTTTTAGGGCTCGATGCGCTGCATTGTGTAGGAAAATGGCAACCGACAGCGAAAAAATCGTCCACCACCTCAACGGGTTTCTGGAAGGGGTTGCCCTCTTCAGCACCCTGTTTCTGAGCAACGGAGCGGTGGCGTTTGAAGCAGAACTGCTGGCGCCAGGCACCTTACCGGAGCGCGCGGCCCGGCAAACCACGGAAGCCGAATTCCAGGCGGTGCTGCTGCAATGGCTGCGGTTTGGCATCGTTGAGCGGCCCGCTCACGCTCCAGAGGCCAGCCCTACCTCATCTGAAAAGGCCCTGCTGGGGGTGACCAGCGACGCGCTGGGCGAGGTGATGGTCCAAATCAGGCAGCTTTTTGGCGGCAATGAGTTCAGGGTTTATTGCCCGTTGGAAAAGATGCACCCCGTTGAGGTGCTGCAAGACGAATTCGTATTCACCAGCGCAAACACTCAGCTGTACCTGCGCGGCGGGTGGTCCGATTGAAAAGCGGCGCTGCTTATCGTTGCGCCCCTGCTTCCGCCCCGTCACCGTGTAGATGCAGCACCTGCCTGGGTTTCCTCAACGTTATTTATCCCCTTGGTCCCGGCTGCCCAAGCAGTTGGGGCCATTCATTTTTGGGCCCTGGCCGTATCTTGCCCGTGCGCGCTTTCCCCGCGCTCCTCCCCATGGCCCAACCTTCGACAACCACCACGCCCGTCGAAAAAGACAACAAGCGCATTACCACCGGCTGGACGTTCTACGACTGGGCCAACTCGGTGTACCCGCTGGTGATTACGAGCAGCATTTTCCCCATTTATTGGGGCTCTATGGTCAAGGCCGTCACGAACACCGATAGCGGCAAAACGCCCGTTGAGTTCCTTGGGATGCACGTGCCCGGCACGTCGTTGCAGAACTATTCCGTGTCGGCCGCCTTCCTCATCATCGCCCTCATCAGCCCGCTGCTCACTGCGCTGGCCGATTTCTCGGGTCGTAAGAAGCTGTTCCTGCAAATTTTCTGCTATATCGGGGCCATTAGCTGCGCGGCCTTGTATTTTTTCGAACCCAGCACGTTCACCATTAGCGTGTTTGTGTTCATCATGGCAACGGTGGGGTTTTCGGGGTCCATTGTCTTTTACAATTCGTATCTACCAGATATTTCTTCCGAAGAAAAATTCGATTCTTTGTCGGCGCGCGGGTTTTCAATGGGCTATATTGGCTCGGTGCTGCTGCTGGTCCTGTGCCTGATGCTCATTCAGGGCCCCACGCTTTCGGGCACGCCCATGTTTGGTCTGACGACCGGCGAGGCCACGCGATACAGCTTTCTGCTTACTGGCATCTGGTGGGCTGGTTTCGCTCAAATCCCCTTTTTCACCCTTCCCGCCGACCCGGGCCGCCCCGCCGGTGCTGCGTCCGAATCAGGCTGGCTGCTCAACGGATTCCGCGAGTTGGGCAAAGTGTGGGAAGAAACCAAGAAGCAGCCCAACCTGAAGCGTTTCCTGTTGGCTTACTTCACTTATAACATGGGCGTGCAAACCGTGATGTACGTGGCCACGCTCTTCGGCTCCGAAGAGTTGAAATTGGAAACCTCCGCGCTCATCCAAACCATCTTGCTGCTGCAAATCGTGGGGATTCTGGGTGCCTACCTGTTTGCTAAGTTGTCGGAGCGCATCGGCAATACGCGGGCCCTGAGCTGGGCGGTATTCATTTGGATGCTGATTTGCATCGCGGGCTATTTTGTGCAGGCCGGGTGGTCTTTTTACGTGCTGGCCGCGGTTATAGGGCTCACGATGGGCGCGGTGCAAAGTCTGTCGCGCTCGACCTATTCCAAGATTATTCCCGAAAACACCCCCAATTCGGCCGCTTATTTCAGCTTTTTTGACGTGACCGAGAAAGTGGGCATCGTAATCGGCCTGATTGTTTTCGGGGGTATTTCTCAAATTATGGACGGCAACATGCGCTACAGCATATTAGCGCTGATTGTGTTTTTCATCCTGGGCCTGATTTTCCTGCTTCAATTGCGGGGCCGCAAGCTGCGGGAAGATGCGCCCGACGCGCCCGCCGTTTTTCCCGGTCCGCCGCCTGCTTCGGCAGTGGCCAGCACGCCGCTGGGGGTTAAAAGTTAAAATGCGGAGTTAAAATCAAGGGCGTAGTTTCGCGTCCTTTTGCTGGGCTAGTACGCCGGCCTGCAGAAATTTTAACCCTCAACTTTTCACTTTTAACTGAATAATGCACACCTCCTCCGTCCAGCAAAACATCCTTGCCGAACTCGACCAAGAACTGGCCAGCACCCGCCGTCTGCTCGAGCGCGTGCCCCATGAGCAGGCCGACTACAAGCCCCACCCCAAAAGCATGAGCCTGTGGCAGTTGGCTACTCACGTGGTAAACCTGCTGTCTTTCAATACGCTGTTTGTGCAAGCGGATGGCCGCGACTTCCTCGACCCCAACTCGCCCAAGCCCGGTCCCACGCCCACGAGCAAGGAAGAGTTGATGGCCCGCTTCGACGACTACAGCGCCGCCCTGCGGCAGGCGCTCCAAGCCAGCGACGACCAGACCCTGACCAACAACTTCAAGCTGCACCGCGGCGAGCACGTGGTGTTCGAGATGCCTAAAGCCGCCGCCATCCGCATCATGGGCCTGAACCACAGCATTCACCACCGCGGCCAGCTGTCGGTGTACCTACGCCTGCTCGACATCCCGGTGCCCGGCCTCTACGGTCCCAGCGCCGACGAGAAATAGAAAAGCAACGCCTGTCATTGCGAGCGCAGCGCGGCAATCCGTCCTGGCTTCAGCGACGAGCTTAAGGTTGTGACAAATGCCATAGAAAAAGCCCTGACTCATTATTGGAGCCGGGGCTTTTCACATCCCAAGGTTTAGCTCTGAGCGAGGAAGGATTGCCGCGCTGCGCTCGCAATGACAGGCCTTACTTCCCGCCAAAAACCTGCTGGCCACCAATCCAGGTTTGCAGCACCTTGGCGGTGCGCAGCTGCTCGTTGGGGGCGGTGATTAAGTCCGTCCCCATCACCACGAAATCGGCCAGCATGCCGGGCTTGATTTGGCCCTTGCGCTTCTCCTCGAAGCCGGCGTGGGCGGCCCAGGTGGTCATGCCGCGGAGGGCGTCGGGGCGCGAGATGGCGTTTTCCATCTGGAAGCCGCCGGCGGGGTAGTTCTTGGCATCTTGCCGCGCCACGGCGGAATGGAAGCCATATAAGGGGTTGATGTCTTCCACCGGGAAGTCGGAGCCCAGCGCCAGTTGGCCGTACTGTTTCAGCAGCTCCTGGTAGGCGTAGGCGGTTTTTACGCGTTGTGCGCCCAGGCGCTCGCCGGCCCAGTACATGTCGGAGGTGGCGTGGGTGGGCTGCACGGAGGGCACGATGCCGAACTGCCCGAACTTGGGCATGTCGGCTGGCGTGATGACCTGGGCGTGCTCGATGCGCCAGCGCCGGTCTTTCTGGCCGCTCAGCGCCTCGCCGTAGATGTTGAGGATGATGCGGTTGGCCGAGTCGCCGATGGCGTGGGTGTTCATCTGGAACTTCGAGGCGGCCAGTTCTTTGGCCAGGGCGCGGTACTCCTTTTCAGTCGAGAGCAGGAAGCCGGTTTCTTCGGGCTTATCGGCGTAGGGGTGCACCAGGCAGGCTCCGCGCGAGCCCAAGGCGCCGTCGGCATAGACTTTGAAGGAGTTGATGGTGAGCTGGTCGGTGAAAACGGGGCCGCTTTTGAGGTAGTAGGCGCGGTTTTCGGGCGTTGGGGCGAGCATGGCGTACAGGCGCAGCTTGAGGTCGCCTTTTTGCTGGAGGGCAGCCATCTGGTCGATGTCGGCTTTGTCGAGGCCGGCATCGGCGAGGCTGGTGAGGCCCACGGCCAGGCAGTTTTGCTGGCCCTGCAACAGCAGTTGGGCGGCCTCGGCCGGTGCTGGCTCGGCGATGTCCTTGCCTACGAGGCGCTGGGCATTGTCAACGAGCAGGCCAGTCAAGCGGCCTTGGGCATCACGCGTGATGGTGCCACCGCTAATAGGCGTACGGGCCGTAACACCGGCCATATCCAAGGCTTTCTGGTTGACAATGGCCGCGTGGCCGTCAACTCGGATGAGCGCCACCGGCACATTGGGGAATAGCTGGTCCAGCTTGTCTTTGGTCGGAAACTGCTTGTCGGGCCAATCGTTCTGGTCCCAGCCGCGGCCCAGCAGCCACGCCGCCTGCGGGTGCTGCTGGCGGTGCTGTTGCAGCTTCTGGAGCACGTCTTCCCAGGATGTCGTGCCCACCAGATTGGCGTAGCTCAAGCCTAGCGAGTAGCGGTAAAAATGGCAGTGCGCGTCGTAAAACCCGGGGTAAATAAACTGGCCGCCCGCATTCACTTCCTGCGCCGCCTGGTACTTGGATTTAAGGTCGCTGGCCGAGCCCACGGCCACAAACTTCCCGTCTTTCACCGCAAAGGCCTCGGCCTTGGAAAACGTAGAATCGACGGTGTAAACCGTGGCGTTGGTGACGAGCAGGTCCACGGATTCGCGCTTGGCTCCGCAGCTGCTGAGTAACGTCAGGCCTAGCAGCGGCGCGGCAAGTTTGGGAAGTAGCGTGGAAGATGAGTAGGCCATGCGAGAAAGATTGAGGAGGTTAGGTGGGGGAAAAGATTAAAAAAGTCATGCCGAGCGCAGCCGAGGCATCTCGCGTGCAAAAGTAATTCAATCGTTCGATGCAATTGAGTACTGCTGCACGCGAGATGCCTCGGCTGCGCTCGGCATGACGTTCAAATCGTAGCCTTAACAAATGGGCTACTCGAAGCGCATGTGCTTCACCGACTCGCCCGAGAACTGCAGCTCTTGTAGCGACTCGATGCCAATTTGCAGGTGCTGCTTTACGAAGTTGGTGGTCACTTTCGAGTCCGATTCCGACGTTTTCACGCCTTCGGGCGTCATTGGGTTGTCGCTCACCAGCAGCAGGGCACCGTGGGGGATGTCGTTCATGAAGCCGCACACGAAAATGGTGGCCGTTTCCATGTCCACCGCCAGGGCGCGCACCCGGCGCAGGTAGTCCTTGAACTCCTGGTCGTGCTCCCACACGCGGCGGTTGGTGGTGTACACGGTGCCGGTGTAGTAGTCCAGCTCGTGCTTCTTAATCATGGATGACACGGCGCGCTGTAGGCGGAAGGAGGGAAGCGCGGGGATTTCCTTGGGCAAGTAGTCGTCGGAAGTTCCGTCGCCGCGAATGGCCGCGATGGGCAGCACCAGGTCGCCGAGCTTGGTCTTTTTCAGGCCGCCGCACTTGCCCAGAAACAGCGCCGCTTTGGGCTTGATGGCCGAGAGCAGGTCCATGACCGTGGCGGCCATCGGCGAGCCCATGCCGAAGTTGATGATAGTGATGCCGTTGGCCGTGGCCGTTTGCATGGGCTTGTCGGTGCCGCGCACCTCCACGCCGAATTGCTCGGCAAACATGTACACGTAATTGCTGAAGTTGGTGAGCAGGATGTACTGCCCGAACTCGTTCAGCGGCACCCCGGTGTAGCGCGGCAGCCAGTTGTTAACAATTTCCTCTTTGGTCTTCATTTTGGCAATGAGTGAATGGGTAAATGAGCGAATGGGTAAATGAGTTCTTGTGCGAAATGATAAATCATCATTCGCTCCTTCACCCATTCACCCATTCGCTCATTGAAAAAGGTACCTTTGGAGGTGATGCAAGCCCTGGACCTGCCGCCTTTCGACGTCAAACTTACGCAATCGGCCACGAATCAGCCACTCATCTGGGACGGGCTGCGCCGCAAGCACGTCGTGCTCACGCCCGAAGAGTGGGTACGCCAGCACGTAGTACATTATTTAATAAATCACCTCGGCTACCCCCGCGGCCTGCTGGCCCTGGAGCGCGGCCTGCGCTACAACCAGCGCCACAAGCGCACCGACCTGCTGGCCCTCAACCCGGAAGGCCGGCCACTACTGCTGGTGGAATGCAAGGCGCCCTCGGTGCCCATCGACGCGGCCGTGGCCCGGCAAGCCACTACCTACAACCAGACCATTGGCGCGCCGCTGCTACTGCTTACCAACGGCTTGGTGCACTACTGCTGGCGGGTGAATTTTGAAGCCCATACCAACGAGCGGCTGGCCGAAATTCCCACTTACGCCGACGCGGTGGGGCGGTAGCCGGCTTCCTCAGGCAAAAATCCTGAGCAGGCCAAGTGTGCAAGGCGGTGCCGGTGGGGGGGCGCCTGGATTGCGCGCCGGGTTGGAACGAGAAACCGGTGGGATGCGGCAACGCTTGTTCCTTGGGGAAAGCGGACTGCGGGGCAGGATGGCCGGCTTGAGGGGCGTCCGGAAAAGTACCGGGTTGTGCTAAAAACCGGCTGTTTGGCAATCAGTAGAATTACAGAGTAAACGGCCGAAATATACCGATTTTGGGCTGTGAAGGATGTTTTTAGTGGTCTAATCGCGGCTGCTTTCGTTTGATAAAGGCACAGCAGCTAGGTGCCGCGCGCAGCGGCGAAGCGTGATTATTACCCTTACCATATCCATGTCATGAACGCCAATCAAAAGCCCAGAAATAGGAAGTTGTCACCGCATCTAAAGCCAGCCAAACGGCTTGTGCGCACCTACACCAACCGCTCATTTAACGACCCGCTGGCCGGTGAGCAGGACCAGAATTACCTGCCGCCCTTGGCTGCGCTGGGCTACGGTGTTACGCCCCGGTTGGATTTTGGCCGCCCTGGCTGGTAGTGCTGGTGCAGGCTGCCAGCCCGGTGCCGGGCTGGTTTTGGCTGCTCGCAACTCACAAGTGGCCGATACCTTATTAAGTAGCTGAATAATGTCAATTGCTTCATCTCCGCAACTTACGCGCGCCGGTCGGCAGCCCATGCCGGCCGGCTACGACGTGGCCCGCATTCGGGCTGATTTTCCAGCCCTGCAACAGCAAGTCAACGGGCAGCCGCTCATTTATCTTGACACGGCGGCTACTTGCCACAAGCCCCGCGTGCTGGTTGAGCGGCTCAGCGAGCTCTACCTCGGGCAGTACGCCAAGCCCAACGAAAACCACCCCATGAGCGTGGCCATCACCGGGCAGCTGGAGGCTACCCGCCAGAAAGTGGCCGACATGCTCCATGCCACCAACCATGAAATTGTGTTTGTGCGCGGCTGCACCGAAGGCATTAATCTGGTGGCCACTGGTTTTGAGCGAGCCTTGCTCGAGGAGGGCGACGAGGTGATTGTCACCATGATGGCGCACCACTCCAACTACCTGCCCTAGGAAATGGCCTGCCGCCAAACCAAGGCCTTGCTCAAGGTGCTACCCATCACCCCGAGCGACGAAATCGACCTGAACCAGCTGCAGGATGCCATCACGGACCGCACCCGCTTGATAGCCGTGGAGCATTCTTCGCACGTGCTGGGCACCATCAACCCGGTCCGGCTGATTTCGGAGATGGCGCACCGGCATGGGAATATTGCGGTGCTGGTGGACGGCGCCCAGGCCGCCCCGCACATGCCCGTGGACGTGCGCGAAATCGGCTGTGATTTTTACACGTTTTCGGCTCACAAGATGGGCGGCCCCGCCGGCGTGGGCGTGCTCTACGGCCGCCAGCAGTGGTTGGAAAAGCTACCGCCCTACCAGCTGGGCGAAGGCATGGTGGACACGGTGAGCATCGCCCGGCTGCTTGCCAGCGCCGAGTCCGCGTACAAATCTGCGCCCCAAAAACTTGAGGGCGGCACGCAGGCCTTCGCCGACATCATCGCCTTCGGGTCCGTCGTCGATTACCTCGACACCATCGGCCGCGAGAAGATTTCGCAGTACGAAGAAGGCCTGCTGCATTACGCCATCGACCAACTTGAGCCCCTGGAGCGGGTGCGCATCGTGGGAACCGCGCCGGAGAAAGAGCCCCTGGTGTCGTTTACCCTGGCCGGCATCAAGGCCAAGAAAGCCGAGGGCTGGTTCAACAAGCACACCGGCATTGCCCTGCGGGCGGGCGAGCTGAGCGCGCAACCGCTGATGAAGGCACTGAACCTGGAGGGCGTCCTGCGCATCTCACTGGGCTATTTCAACACCGCGCAGGAAATCGACCAATTTGTGGGCGCTCTGCAGGAATGCATTCTCGAAGAGGGCTAAGGTCTTATGAGTCAGACTACGGCTTAGGGCGCGGCGGCAATAGCAAGGACCCGAGCGAGGCAAAGAATTACCCCGGGAAGAACAACCGAAACGTGGTGCCTTCGCCCACCACGCTTTCGACTGCTATGCGCCCGCCGGCTTCGTGCACGATGCGGTGGACCAAGTAGAGGCCCACGCCGGAGCCGGGCACCTCGGGGTGAAAGCGGCGAAACAACTGGAACAAGTCCCGCTCGTGACGCGCGAGGTCGAGGCCGCGGCCATTGTCTTGCACGCGCAGCACAGGAGTTCCGTCTACCCGCTCCGTGCTGATGGCGACGCGGGGCCGGCGGCCGGGCTCGGCGTATTTGAGCGCGTTGCTGAGCAGGTTAAATAAGATGCTTTGCAAGCTGGCCCGGGTCATTCGCAGCGTCGGCTGGGCCTCGAAGTCCAGCGTAAAAATGGCGGCGTGGTCTTGCAGCTGCGGCGGCAGGCTGCGGATAACTTCTTCGGTAAAAGGCCGCAGCTCTACTTGCTCGGCAGGAGCGAGCTCGAGCTGGCGCTGGCGCTGCACCACTTCCGTGAGGCCTTCGATGGTGCTCAGGATTTGCTGCAGGGCCTCGTCCACCATTTGCACCATGGAAGCGGCGGCCGGGTCGTGGAAAGTGGTGTGGCGCTTGAGCTCGTCGAAAAGCCCGCTCAGGTTGTGCACCGGCTGCTTGAGGTCGTGGCTGGCCGTGTACACGAAGCTGTCCAGGTCGGCGTTGATGCGAATGAGCTCCTCGTTTTGGGTGCGGAGCTGCTCGCGCTGCGTTTCGGCCTGCTCTTTGGCCCGCAGCAGCTCCTGCTCGTACTTGCGCCGGTCGGTGATGTCGAACAGGGTGATGCGAATCACCAAGGGCTCGCCGTTGGTGTCGCGCCGCAACGCAGCATTGAGCAGCACGGGCAGCGTGCTGCCGTCGTGGCGGCACAACGAGTAGCTCACTTCCCGCACTTCGCCCTGCAAGAGCAGCAAGGGCACGCAGTGCATTTCGTAATGCAAGCGGCCGCCCACGGTCAGGAAGTTGGGAAAGCTCTGCCGGGCCACAAGCTCCTGGCGGGTGCGCCCAAGCCAGTTCAGTAACGTTTGGTTGAGTTTGACGATGGTGCCGTCGGGCAGGCAGGAGCAGTACCCGCAGGGCGCGTGCTCGTAGAGGTCTTCCGGATTTTCTTCGGTTAGCCGCAGGTCCAATTCCGGCAGCAGTTCGTCGTCGGCCTCGCTCATAGTTGTGCTATACGCACAGGTTCCAGAAAGAGACTAATGGCCTCAATGGTGGCCTGGGGCGCACTCAGGTGCGGGCAGTGCCCAGAGGTGTCGAGCAAGACCAGCTGACTTTGGGGCAAATGCGCATGCACGTATTCGCCCACGGCCCGCGGCGCAAGGGTATCTTGGGTGCATTGCAACACCAGGGCGGGGACGCGCAGCAGGGGCAAGTCGGCCCGGTTATCAGACAGAAACGTGACCCGGGCAAAATGCCGGGCAATGGTGGGGTCGGTGCTGCAAAAGCTGTTATTGAGTTCCTCGTTCAACTCGGGACGCTCGGGCTGGCCCATGATGACCGGCGTGATGGCCGCCGACCAGCCCAGGTAGTTGTTGTCCATGGTCTGGAGTAAGTCCTCGATGTCGGCCGGTTCGAATCCCCCCGTGTAGCCCACGTCGTTGATGTAGCGCGGGGAAGGCGCCACCAGCACCAGTTGGGAAAAACGCGCGGGCTCGCGGATGGCGGCCAGCACCGCAATCATGGCGCCCACCGAGTGGCCCACCAGCACGGCGTCGCGCAAGTCCAGCGCCTCCATTACTTCCAACAAGTCATCGGCGTGGGCGGCCAGGTTGCTGTAGCGGGCCGGGTCATACGCCGTCAGGTCGGAGTGGCCCGCTCCCACCAAATCGAGCAACACCACGCGGTATCGGTCTTCAAAGGCCGGGGCCACCAACCGCCACATGTGCTGATTGCAGCCAAACCCGTGCACAAAAACAATCGCCTGAGGCCCGCTCCCCGAAACATTGACGTTGAGGCGCTTTAAAACTTCCATAGCAGCAAACAGAGGTAGAACGCTGGCAAGCTCAGCCGCACCATAGGCCGGCTGCCGACGCAGTAGGCCAAATATAGCGGGCCCTGCGGCGGCGGCTAGCACCGACAGCCGGGGCCTGCTGCGTTTACCAAGCCGTTGCGTTCATAACCTTGCTGCGCTGCTACCGCCAGCCGCCGCCCAGCGAGCGGTACAGGTTCACCACCGACTGCAGGCGCTGCAGCCGGTCGTTGGTGCCGCCCAATTGGGCTTGCAGCAGGCTTTGGCGGGCCGTTATCACCTCGTTGTAGTTGGCGAAGCCGTAGTGCAGCAGCTCTTGCGAATAGCTTACTGACTTTTCCAGCGCATCAATCTGGTAGGTGCGCACCTGGATTTTCTCCAGCGCCGTTTGGTGCAGCGAAAGGGCATCCGACACTTCCCGGCCCGCGTTTAGGAGCGTGCTTTGGAAGTTGAGGGCGGACTCCTGCTGCTGGGCGCGGGCCACGGCCAGGCGGGTGCGGTTGAGGCGCTGGTTGAAAATAGGCTGCACGAGGCCGGCCCCGATGCTGGCGGCCAGGTAGCTCGGGCTCACCAAGTCGCCCAGGGCCAGCGACGACTGGCCGAGCGTGCCCGTGATGGTGAGCGCCGGGTAGAAGCTGGCCCGCGCCACGTTGGTGAGCTCGAAGAAGGACCGGTAGTTCAACTCGGCTTGCTGCACATCGGGCCGGTTGGCCAGCAGCTGGGCGGGCACGCCGGTTTGCAGCACCTCCACGGTGGTTTGGTTGTCCAGATTGCCCCGGCGAATGGCGGCCGGCGGCAGAGCCAGCAGGATGCTCAGGGTATTTTCAATTTCCCGGATGTCCTGGCGCAGGTCCGGCAGGGTGACTTCGGCGGCGTAGCGCTGGGCTTCGCTTTGCACCACGGCGGCTCCCGTGACGCGGGCGGCCACTTTCAGGGCGCGCATGGTTTGCACGGTGGTGTCCCAGTTCATCACCGTGTACCGCGTGATGGCCAGCTGCTGGTCTAAGGCCAGGAGCTGGTAGTAGTAGGTGGCAATGTTGGCCACCAGGCCGGTTTGCACGGCCCGCGCGCCGGCCTGCGACTCCAGGAAGCTGGCCAGGCTGGCGCGGCGGTTGCTGCGCAGCCGCCCCCACACGTCCACCTCCCAGCCCGACGACAGCCCCAGCTGGTACTGGGTGTTGTTGTTGCTGCGCAAGCCAAACGTCTGCGCCTCCGACAGCCGCGACCTCGTGCCCCCGAGGTTGGCGTTGAGCGTGGGGAAGAGGGCGGCGCGGCTTTGCAGGTAGTAGGCCTCGGCTTGCTGAATGCGGGTGTAGGCCACCTGCAGGTCCAGGTTGCGGGCAATGCCCTGGCTGATGAGCCGCTGCAAGGTGGTGTCGGTGAAGAGCTGCTGCCAGCGCAGGTGGGCCAGGGTAGTGGTGTCGGCGGTGGTGACGTCGCGGTAGAGGTTGGCGGTTGGGGCGGCCGGCCGTTGGTAGGGCCTGATGATGTTGCACGAGGCCGCCAGCACGCCCGTCAGCACAGTCAAAAGCAGGAGCCGCCATGTTCTGTTCTTCATAATCTGCTGGAGGTTAGCGCTGAGCAAGGCAATGGCGGGGCTTCAGGCGGCCGGGGCGGTTTCGGGCTGGCGGGATTTGTCGGCTTTTTCAGTCAGGGGCTCTTTGGGCTTGCCGCTGATGCGCTCCTGCAAGCCCTGGAAAACGACGTACAGCACCGGAATCACGAACACGCCGATGAGCGTACCGATGAGCATGCCGCCCACCGCGCCCGTCCCGATGGAGCGGTTGCCCGTGGCCCCGGCGCCTTGCGCCATCATCAGCGGCACCAGGCCCAGGATGAAGGCAAACGACGTCATCAAAATGGGCCGCAGGCGGGCTTGGGCGCCTTCAAGGGCCGCCTGCACCAGCGGCATGCCGTGCCGCCGGCGCTCCACCGCAAATTCCACGATGAGAATGGCGTTTTTGGCCAGCAAACCGATGAGCATAATCAGGGTGATTTGCAGGTAGATGTTGTTGGAGATGCCGAACAGGCTGGCGAACATGAACGCCCCGGCCAAGCCAATGGGCAGCGACAGCAGCACCGCAAACGGCAAGATGTAGCTCTCGTACTGCGCGCTGAGCAGTAGGTACACGAATACCAGCACTAGCCCGAAAACCATCACCGTTTGGCCGCCGGCCGATATTTCCTCCCGCGTCATGCCCGAAAACTCATAGCCGTAGCCCGCCGGCAGGGCCTGGCTCGCCACTTCCTGAATGGCCCGGATGGCATCGCCGGAGCTGTAGCCGGGCTTGGGCGAGCCCGTGACGCTGATGGACGTGAACAGGTTGAAGCGGGAGATGGACTGCGGCCCGTACACCCGTGTCAGGTTGATGAATTCGGTGATGGGCGCCATCACCCCGTTGCCGTTGCGAACGAAGATGTTATTCAGCCCCTCGGGGTTGGCCCGGAAGGACGCCTCGGCCTGGTACATCACCCGGAATTGCTTGCCAAACTGGTTGAAGTTGGAAGCATATACGCCGCCGTAATAGCCCTGCATCGTGCTCAGAATGTCGTTGATGGACAGGCCGGCAGCCTTGGCCTTGGCCACGTTCACCTCAATCTGGTACTGCGGAAAGTTGACGTTGAAAGACGTAGAGGCGTACTGGATTTCGGGCCGCTGGCTCAGGGCCGTCAGGAAGTCGCTGCCCACCTTGGAGAAGATGGCAATGTCGCGCCCGCTGCGGTCCTGCAACTCAAACGAAAAGCCGCCCGACGTGCCAAAACCCGAGATGGTGGGCGGGGCGAAGAAGATGATTTTGGCGTCGCGGATGCCGGCCGTTTTCGCAAACAGCTGGCCGATGATGGACTGCACGTCCTGGCCTTTTTCGGTGCGCTGCTCCCAGTTTTTCAGCCGCATGATGACCATGCCGTAGTTGCTGCCCGTGCCGCTAATCATGCCCTGGCCGGTGATGCGCAGGATGTTTTCCACCTCCGGAATGGTGCGCGCCACGGCTTCCACCTGCTTGGTAATGGCCTGGGTGCGCTCGGCCGAAGCGGAGGGCGGCAGGGCAATGTCGGCCATCACCGAGCCCATGTCCTCGTTGGGCACGAAGGCCGAGGGCGTAGTGCGCATCAGGTAATAAAACCCGCCGGAGAAAATCAGTAGAATGGCCCAGGTCATCCACTTGCGCCCAATCAGGAAGGATACGCCCCGCTTGTACTTATCCGTCGTCTTTTCAAATCCGCGGTTAAAAGCGCCATAGAAGCGCTGCAGCAGGTTTTGCTTGTGCTCGCCTTCCTGGTGCGGCTTCAGAAAGATGGCGCAGAGCGCGGGGCTTAGCGTCAGGGCGTTCACGGCCGAGAGCACAATGGCAATGGCCAGCGTGAGGCCGAATTGCTTGTAAAACACGCCCGCCGAACCCGCGATGAAGCTCACCGGTACAAACACCGCCGCCATGACCAGCGTGATGGAAATGATGGCCCCGGAAATCTCGCTCATGGCGTCTTTGGTGGCTTCCAGGGCCGAGGTGTAGCCCTGGTCCAGCTTGGCGTGCACGGCCTCCACCACCACAATGGCGTCGTCGACCACGATGCCGATGGCCAGCACCAACGCAAAGAGCGTGAGCAGGTTGATGGTGAACCCGAAGAGCAGCAGAAAGAAGAACGTGCCCACAATGGCCACCGGCACCGCAATGGCCGGAATGAGCGTGGAGCGGAAGTCTTGCAGGAACACAAACACCACGATGAACACCAGCACGAAGGCCTCAATCAGGGTGTGAATGACTTTTTCGATGCTGGCGTCGAGAAAGTCGTTGGCGTTCACCAGCGTCACGTACTTGATGCCCTTGGGGAAGGACTTGGCCGCGTTGTTCAGCACTTCCAGGCTGCCTTCGATGACCTCTTTGGCGTTGGAGCCCGCCGTTTGGCTCACGGCCACGCCCACCGACGCCTTACCATTCGTCGTGGTGGTGCTGGCGTAGCTCAGCGCGCCCAACTCGATGCGGGCAATGTCTTTCAGCCGCAGGATTTGCCCGGCGGGCGTGGCTTTCACCACCACGTTTTCGAACTGCGAAACGTCCTTCAGGCGGCCGGTGTATTTGATGACGTACTGAAACGACTGCCCGCCCTGCTCGCCAAACTGGCCGGGCGCGGCCTCAATGTTCTGCTCGGCCAGCGCGGCGCTGATGTCGGCCGGCACCAGCCCGTAGGTCGCCATCACGTCGGGCCGCAGCCAGAGGCGCATGGAATAGGCCATCTGCCCGAAGGCGTTGGACTGGCCCACGCCGGTCACGCGCTTGATGAGCGGGACCAAGTTGATTTCGGCGTAGTTCTGCAGGAAGGTTTGGTCGTAGGCGGGGTCGTCGCTGTAGAGGGCGAAGATTACGAGGTTGCTGCTCTGGCTCTTGGCGGTGGTCACGCCGGCGCGGGTCACCTCCTGGGGCAGCAGGGCGGTGGCGCGGGCCACCCGGTTTTGCACGTTCACCGAAGCCAAGTCGGGGTTGGTGCCCAGCTTGAAGTTGACCGTGATGCGGGCGCTGCCGTCGTTGCCGGCCGAGGACGTCATGTAGGTCATGTTTTCCACGCCGTTTATCTGTTCTTCCAGCGGCACAATCACGCTGTTGAGCACCACGTCGGCGTTGGCGCCCTGGTAGGCCGTGGACACCACCACCGTGGGCGGCGCAATCTCGGGGTACTGCGCAATGGGCAGCGACAGCAGCCCCAGCACGCCCAAAATGACAATGAGAATAGAGATAACCGTGGAAAGGACCGGTTGCTCGATAAAGCGCTGAAACATAGCTTTCCGTGGAATAAGATAACCAACTACACACCCTCTGTTCGACCCCTAGCAACTCATCGCGGCAGTTGTCGGTAAATGCTGTCGGCATTCACCGGCTGGGGCTTGATGGCGGCGCCTTCGCGCAGCGTGGCCACGCCCTCCACCACAATGCGGGCGCCGGACTGCAGCCCCCGCTCCACCACGAAAAAGGTCCCGTCGCTGTTATTCAGCACGCGCACTTCGGCGCTGCGCACCTTGTTGCTGTCCTGCACCACGTACACAAAGCGCTTGCCCTGGATTTCGTAGGTCGCCTTTTGCGGGATAATCAGGGCTGTGTCCACCACGGTGGGAATGCGCACCACGCCGCTGCTGCCGCTGCGCACCACGCTGCCGGGGTTGGGGAACGTGGCCCGCACCCGCACCGAGCCGGTTTCGGTGTTGATGGAGCCGCTGGTGGTTTCGATGCGCCCTTTCTCCGGGAATTCAGTGCCGTTGGCCAGAATCAGCGACACTGGCGGGATGGTGGCCAGCCGCTCCTGCGTGGTGGCGCCGCGGGCGCTGCGCGAAAAAGCCAGCGCCTGCTTTTCGTTGATGGAGAAGTAGGCGAAGATGTTGCCGATGTTGGAAACCGTGGTCAGCGGCTGGGCGGTGTTGCTGCTCACCAAGCTCCCGATTTTGTACGGTATTAGGCCCACAAGGCCGTTCACCGGGCTCGCAATTTGGGTGTAGCCCAGGTTGGTGCGGGCATTGGCCAGCGTGGCATTGGCCTGGGCCAGGGCCGCCTGCCGCGACTGCAGCGTGAACTGCGCCGACTGGAGCTCGTACTGACTAATGATGTTTTTCTCGACCAGCGGCCGCACCTTGTTCACCTCCATGCGCGCCGAGTTGACGTCGGCCTGGGCAATTTTGATGTTGGCCTGGGCCGTGCGCACTTCCTGCTCGTACTGGGGCGCCGTGATGCGAAACAGGAGCTGGCCTTGCCGAACCGTGGCGCCTTCGTCCACCAGAATGCTGCCCAAGTAGCCGTCAATCTTCGGACGAATCTCAATGTCCTGCTGCCCCTGAATGGTGGCTGGGTAGTCGCTGTTGAGCGTGGTGGCGCGTCGCGCCAACGTGAGCACTGGGTACGCCTTGGGCGCGTCGGCGGCCGGTGCGGCGGCTTTCTCCTCCTTGCCGCCACAACCGGCCAGCACTGCCAGCACCAATACCTGTACAACGTGTGGCCGAGTGCGCATTATGAAACGTGTCTTACGAAAATGAGCCTGTGACTGAGCTGCGCCGAAGGCAATGGATGAGTAGCCTCTCATGCTCGGTCTTGCAGTCGCTATTTCTTCAATGTGAGCGGGCTATTCCGGCAGTAACCGCCCAAATCAGCAAGGCTTTCTCCCAGTTCACCACAATCAATATCCCCACTTGACGGGAAACCTGCGTATTAAGTTGTCCTATTAATTCATTAATAAGTTATATAATTGACGAGCTTACCGTAATGTTTCTGGCCTTCATATGGGTTTCAACACTAACGAGCGCAGACTGAAGAAGGCTCTTCAATCCCCAAACTTTGGTGTTTACTTCCGCCGTAAAAAACGGCGTCACGTCTTGCCAGCGCCCAAAGATTGGCAGCTACTGGCAAGACGTGACGCCGTTTTTTAGAGGTTTTTAGTAGCCCGATACCCTATTTATACAGGCGGTTATCGAGCAGGCTGTTCACGTAGAACTGCACGGAAGCACGCAACTCGTCGCCATACTTCCGCACGATTGCTGGGTCCGGTTTGGCCACGGGCTCGTTGGGAATGTAGTGGGTTTGGTAGGGGTAGAGCCGCACTTGGTTGGTATTAGTCAGCTCCGTCACGAAGTCGGAATGGACCAAGAAATACGACTCGCCGTCGCGGAAAAACGCGCGTCCCGTCTTGGTATTGTCAAACACCGAAGAGCCGAAGGGCAGCAGCCGTTTGGACTCCTGGCGCAGCCCCAGCACGTCCACCACGGAAGCCGGGATGTCGAGGTGTTGGGTAATGCGGTGCGGGTTGACGGCCGGCAACTTGCCGCCGGGCCGGAATAGCAGGAGCGGGGTTTTGTGGTAGCCCAGCGGGTTTTGGTAGGCCGGGTTGTCGGTTTGGGAGGTGTGGTCGGCGGTGAGGACAAACAGCGTGCGGCCGTACCACGGCTGTTGGCGCGCGGCCTCAAAAAACCGGCGTAGGGCCATGTCCGAATAGGCAATGGTGGGGTGAATGGGCTGCGTGCCCGCCGGAAACTTGCCCTTGTACTGGGCCGGAATCGTGAACGGCTCGTGCGCGCTAAGCGTGAACAGGGTAGCGAAAAACGGCTCCTTCGTCGCCCCCAATTGCCGGTTGAAGTACTGCAAATACGGCTCGTCAAAAATGCCCCAGTGGCCGTCGTGGTCCGGGCTGCTGGCGCCGCCGGGGTACTGGTTCAGGCCGTAGTATTTCTGCATGCCCGCAATGCCCGAAAACATGTCGAAGCCCATCGTGCCATTGGTGCCGGCGTGGTACATGGCCGTGGTGTAGCCGTGGCGTCCCAGTATTTCGCCCAGTCCGTGCAGCTCCGCCGTTTGGAAAGTGGAAGTGATGAAGGGCTCGTCCATCAGCGAAGGGAGGCCCGACAGCACCGCCGGCAGCGCCTCGATGGAACGGCGGCCGTTGGCGTAGTTCTCGCGCAGAAAGCGGGAAGTGGGCGCAGTAGCTAGCGAATCGAAGAACGGCGTGTACCCGCCCCGGCCCCCGTTTTCCACGCCGGTGTATTCTGACCCAAAGCTCTCCAGCAACAGCACCACTACGTTGGTCGCGCCATTTTCACCTGCCCGCTCGGCAAATGACGGCGTTCCCAGCGCCGCCCGAACGGCGGCATCGGGCAAGTAGCTTTTCCGCTCCACCCGTTTGGCATCGGCCGATTTTAGCACCGTGAAGGTGCTGTTCAGCGCCAGGTGGCCCAGCACCGCGGGCTGCTGCTCAAACGCCACTCCGGTGCGCAGGGGCTTCAGCTGCCAGCCGCCCCGCAAGCCCAGCACCACCAAAATGATGAGCACGGGCAGCTGCAGGACCAGCCGCCGCCACGAGCGGGGACGGGCAGAAGCGGCAATTTCGGTGGCCTTGGGCATCGGAAAGAAGCGCCACAGCAGGTATATCAGCGCCAGCAGCGGCGGCAACAGGTACAAGTAGTGCGCGCCAATTTGCCCGGCCTGGCGCTGCAGGTCGCCCCCAATGGTGCGCCACTCGTTGCTCAGCCGCCGGCCAATGAACTTGAAATACTCCCAGTCGATGACGTTCAGCAGAAAGCCAAGCATATTCACCGCCACAAACAGCCCGCGCAGCACCTGCTGCCCGCGCCGGTTGTTTATCGGGGCCAGCAGCGACAGCAGCACCAGCGGCAAATTCAGCCACAACAGCGCCGATAAATCAAACCGCAGCCCGTGCACGAAGGCCAGCAGCACCGACCCTAGCTCGATGCTTTGAAACGTGCCGCGGTTGAACAGGTAAAAGCCTACCCGCAGCAACGTGTACACGCCCATCAGCAATGCAAAACGGCGCAGCAGCAGGCGAATGGCAGGCGAAAGAAACAAGGCGCGTGAAAAGTTAGAAGTGAAGAGCTCAGAGCGTGTTCAAGATGCTTATAGCGCGGGCTCGCAGAGCCCACGCTATAACACCTGTGTGCAATAACTGCGAAACCGCTTAATTGTCGAGAAGAGGCAGCAAAGGAAAGCCTTCCCGACGCTTGGGTCAGGAAGGCTTTTTACTTTTAACCGCCAAATTTTGACTTACACCGAAGCCAGTTCCAGGACCGAGTCTACGCTGGCCAGGGGCAGGCCCCAGGCATCGGCCACGCCTTTGTAGACCACTTCGCCGTGCACCACGTTCAGGCCGAGGCGCAGGGCCTCGTCGCGGCGGCAGGCTTCCTGCCAGCCCTGGTTGGCCAGTTTCACGGCGTAGGGCAGGGTGGCGTTAGTCAAAGCCAGGGTGCTGGTGTAGGGCACCGCGCCGGGCATGTTGGCCACGCAGTAGTGCACCACGTCGTCGATGATGAAGGTCGGGTTTTCGTGGGTGGTGGGGTGGCAGGTTTCGATGCAACCGCCCTGGTCCACGGCCACGTCGACCACCACGGTGCCGGGACGCATGGTCTTCAGCATGTCGCGGGTGATGAGGTGCGGCGCCTTGGCACCGGGAATCAGCACGGCGCCCACAATCAGGTCCGAGGTTTTAATGGCTTCGCGGATATTGTACTCGTTCGAGTACTGCGTCACCACGTTCTTGGGCATGAAGTCGTCGAGCTCGCGCAAACGGTTCAGGCTGATGTCCATGATGGTTACTTGCGCGCCGAGGCCGGCGGCTACTTTGGCAGCTTGGGTGCCCACCACGCCACCACCCAGCACCAGCACGTTGGCGGGCTTCACGCCGGGCACGCCGCCCAGCAGGATGCCGCGGCCTTTCAGGGGCTTCTCGAGGTACTTGGCGCCTTCTTGGGGAGCCATGCGGCCCGCCACTTCGCTCATCGGAATGAGCAGGGGCAGGGCGCGGTTGCTGAGCTCCACGGTCTCATAGGCGAGGCACACGGCCTTGCGCTCAATCATGGCGTGGGTGAGCTCTTCGCCGCTGGCGAAGTGGAAGTAGGTGAAGAGCAGTTGGTTCTCCTTGATGAGGGGGTACTCCTCCGCAATCGGCTCCTTTACTTTGATAATCATCTCGGCCTGCTCGTACACATCGGCGATGGTGGGGAGCAGCGTGGCGCCGGCCGTTTGGTACTCGTCGTCGGCGAAGCCGCTGCCCTCGCCCGCGGTCGATTGCACCAGCAGGGTGTGGCCGTGCTTGCGCAGTTCGGCTACGCCGGCCGGAGTGAGGCCCACGCGGTTTTCGTTGTTTTTAATTTCCTTAGGAACGCCGATTATCATGAGAGAGATGGTGGGAGTGGAGGTGAGAATATGTGCGGCAAAGATACGGGCAACCGCGCCGTAGCGCGAAGGACAAAGTTCGGGCTACTACCGTTCCGCCAGCAGCGCGTTTAGGTCCAGCGCGCGGGTGTACATCTGCACGCCGCCGTCGGGGGCCAGGGGCCACTGCTCGCGCGGCCGGTCCCAGTACAGCTCCACGCCGTTGCCGTCGGGGTCGTCGAGGTAAATGGCTTCCGACACGCCGTGGTCGGCCGAGCCGGTGATGGGGTAGTTGGCCGCCGCCACCTGGCGCAGCGCGCCGGCCAGTTCGGCCCGGGTGGCATACAGGATGGCCGTGTGGTACAGCCCCGCGCCTTGCTTGCGCGCCGGCGGCCCGCCCAGGCTGTTCCAGGTGTTCAGCCCAATGTGATGGTGGTAGCCGCCCGCCGAAATAAAGGCCACCTGGTTGCCAAACCGCTGCATGACTGTAAACCCCAAAATGTCGCGGTAAAAACCAAGCGCTTTGTCGATGTCCGTGACCTGCAGATGGACGTGCCCAACGCGCGTTTGGGCCGGCACTTGGTACGGCGTGGCTTGGGGAGTGGCAGCTGAGTTTTCCATGCCACAAGTAACGCCCCGCACGGCCAATGGCTTGCAGCAAGCAGCCAAAAAAAGGCCTTACCCAGGAGGTAAGGCCTTACAATGAGCCCCATGAATCAGCTTTCAGGCTGTTGGGCATTTGCATTTGGTTTACGTCCGCGCTGGCCTTTGCGCTCACTTCAGCGCTTCAAAAACCAGATGCGGCTTGTCAGTGTCGTCGGCGTAGAGCAGCAGCTGGTCGCCTCGGATGTCGTAGCGTTTCGTTTGAGGCAAAGCCGCCAGGTACTTCGTGGCAACATTCAAGTCGGAACACGCGCCCGGGGTCGTTGTCATCCCGGTGATGACTAACCGCTTGTTGCCGGCATCAAGCCCATACTTCCCCTGGATGGTCGTGCAAGCCGCCAAGCCCGAAACACCCGCGCCTGGGGCGTCGAATTGTACAAACGAGTCGTAGTCGTAGCCATAGCTGGAGTACGATATCCACTGACCGTCTATCTCCTTCAGCATCCAGCGCCGGTTCGTTAAATTGGACGTGTCGTCGTTTTTGTCTTGGCAGTTCCCAAGCGCCAAAGCAGCTCCCAGGCAGAGTAGGTGGGTAAGTACGTTTCTCATAAAAAGCCAAACGGTAAGGTGAGAAGGGAAACAACTTGAACGCTGAAACCCTTCGGCCACGGCCTGACCTGAGTACTCCGGTGCTTGCGTTTAGCGGGCAAGCCCGAAAACGAGCAGCGATGTGCCACAAAGCCTTTCAAGGGGTTTCGCAGCGTTGATTGTTACCCCACCCCGAAGGTTGCGTGGCCCCTGTGATTTTTCAGAAAAAAGCTTCAGCCATTCCCTCGGCCTTACTTAAACGGTACGGCCGTGCCGCTCTCCTTCACCATGCTGCCGCCGACCAAGTCGCGCACAATCGTGGCTTTCAGCGTGAGTTTGGCGTCGCCGCTCACGTCGTTCGAGCTGATGGTGACGGCGTCGCTCACCTGGCCGAGCTGGCGCTGGCTGTAGAGCAGCTCCACCACGGCGCTCTGGCCGGGCGCGATGGGAGCGGGGGGCGTTTTGTAGCCCACGCAGTAGCAGCCGGCCGTGAGGGCGCCGAGCACCAGCGGCGTCTTGCCCGAGTTTTTCACGGTGAAGCGCGCGGTGGGTTGCTGGCCGGCTTCCATTTTGCCGAAGTCAAACTCGGCTTTGTCGAGCACCAGCTTCGGCGACTGCGCCAACTGGGCCGGCGTGAGCGTGGGCTTGATTTGCTCTTTGGTGAGCACCGTGCCTTTGATGGTGAGCACCTTGCTGGGCTCGGAGGCGTTGCTGGTCACGGTCACGGTTTTGTTGAACACGCCGGGGCGGCCGGCGCTGCTGTACATGGCCTTGATAACGCCCATCTTGCCGGGCAGCACGGGCGTCTTGGTCCAGTCAGGGGTGGTGCAGCCGCAGCTGGCCTGCACGTTGGCAATGACCACGGGCTGGGTGCCCGTGTTCTTAAACTTGAATTCGTAGGTGGCCATCGTGCCCTCGGGCACATTGCCAAAATCGTGGTTGTCGGTGGTGAACTGCATCACGCCCTGGGCACGGGCAGTGAATGTGAGTGCCAGCAGGCAAAGGGCGAATAAGTGTTTCATCGTCTTGGGCTTTAAAGCTGCGAGCCAAGCGCCGGGCAGCCACCCGCGGCTTGAATTCGTTTAACAATACCGGAAGTGGGCAAAAGGTTAGCGCCAGCAACCAAGTCGCTGCCGAAACCATTACCCAAATATACACCCGAAGCCCGCGTACCGCCCGCCCAACCGCCGTTCCGTATTTTTGCACCGGCTCTGGCCACTTCGCTCTGCTATCCCAAGAATTCCCACTCCACCGTTCCTGCTACTATGTCCACTGCCGAAACCGCCCTGCCCGCGCTAGCCGCGCCCCTCACCAAGGCTGATTTCCTTCACGATTACCGCTTGGCTTGGGAAAGCCGGCACGCTTCGCTCGCCGGCCGCAAGGAGGTGTTTATGGGCAAGGCCAAGTTTGGCATCTTTGGCGACGGCAAAGAAGTGCCGCAGCTGGCCATGGCCCGCGCCTTCCAGAACGGCGACTTCCGCGCCGGCTATTACCGCGACCAGACGTTCATGGTCGCCATCGGCCAGCTCACCTGGGAGCAATACTTCGCCCAGCTCTACGCCAACCCCGACGTGGAAGCCGAGCCCGCTACCGGTGGCCGCGCCATGAACGGCCACTTCGCCACCCGCATGCTGGACGAAGACGGCCTGCTCACGGACCTCGTCCAGACCAAAAATTCCTCGGCCGATGTGTCGCCCACGGCGTCCCAGATGCCGCGCCTGTTGGGCATGGCCTACGCCTCCAAGCTGTTCCGCCAAAACCCCGAGCTGCACCAGTTCACCAACCTTTCCAACAACGGCAACGAGGTGGCTTTTGGCACCATCGGCAACGCCAGCACCTCGGAAGGCATGTTTTTCGAGGCGCTGAATGCGGCCGGTGTGCTGCAGGTGCCCATGCTGGTGAGCGTGTGGGACGACCACTACGGCATCTCGGTGCCGGCCGAATACCAGACCACCAAGCAAAGCATTTCGGCCATCATGGCCGGCCTGCAGCGCGACGGCGAAGGGGAGCCGGGCTTCGAGATTTACGTGGTGCGCGGCTGGGACTACGCCGGGCTGGTGGACACCTACCAGCGCGCCGCCGCCGTGTGTCGCGAGCAGCACGTGCCCGTGCTCATCCACGTCACGGAGCTCACGCAGCCGCAAGGCCACAGCACCAGCGGCTCGCACGAGCGCTACAAGAGCAAGGACCGGCTGAGCTGGGAAGAAGCCCACGACTGCCTGCACAAGCTGCGCGAGTGGCTGCTGGCCGAGGGACACGCCACCGAACTGGAGCTGGACGAAATTGAAAAATCTGCGGCGGCCGTCATCAAAACGGCCCGTACCGCTGCCTGGGCCGCTTTCTTCGACCCCATCAAAGCCGAGCGCGACGAGGCCGTGGCCCTGCTGGAAAAACTGGTGACCGACACCGGCACCGAAAACACGCTCCACGAACTGGTGGAACAGCTCAAAACTAACCCCACACCCATTCGGGCCGACATTGTGCGGACTCTGCGCCGCGTGCTGCGTGCCGTGCGCCACGAGAAGCGCAGCTTCGGCCGCCGCAGCGTGCAGCGCCACTTGGAGCAGCTGCTGGCTGAAAACGCCGACCGCTACAACTCCAGTCTGTTCAGCCAAAGCGAGCTGGCCGTGGGCAACATCGAGGAAGTACCGGCCGAGTTCGCACCCAACGCGCCGGTCGTGGACGCCCGCGAGGTGCTGCAGGCCTGCTTCGACGCCAACTTTGAGCGCGACCCCAGCATTTTCGCCATTGGCGAGGACGTGGGCAAGATTGGTGACGTTAACCAGGCCTTCGCCGGCTTGCAGGACAAGTTTGGCGAGCTGCGCGTGACCGATACCGGCATTCGGGAGTGCACCATTGTGGGGCAGGGCATTGGCGCCGCGCTGCGCGGCCTGCGGCCCATCACCGAAATACAGTACCTCGACTACCTGCTCTACGCCATTCAGCTGCTCAGCGACGACTTAGCTTCCCTGCAGTACCGCACCAAAGGCGGCCAAAAAGCGCCGCTGATTGTGCGCACGCGTGGGCACCGGCTGGAGGGCATTTGGCACTCCGGGTCGCCCATGCAAATGATATTGGGCAGCATCCGGGGCATTCACGTGTGTGTGCCCCGCAACATGGTGCAAGCCGCGGGCTTCTACAACACGCTGTTGCGCAGCGACGAGCCCGCCCTGGTGATTGAGTGCCTGAACGGCTACCGGCTGAAGGAGCGAATTCCCAGCAACGTCGGGGAATTTACCCTGCCACTAGGCCGCCCCGAAGTGCTGCAAGCCGGCACCGACGTTACGGTGGTCACCTACGGCTCGATGTGCCGCATTGTGATGGAAGCCGCTAAGCAGCTGGCCGAAGTAGGCATCTCCGTGGAAGTCATCGACGTGCAAACCCTGCTGCCCTTCGACGTGGAGCACCTCATCGTGGACAGCATTCAGAAAACCAACCGTGTGGTGTTTGCCGACGAAGACGTGCCTGGCGGCGGCACGGCTTTCATGATGCAGCACGTGCTGGACGAGCAGCAGGCCTACCGCTTCCTCGATGCGCAGCCGCGCTGCCTGGCGGCGCAGCCCCACCGCCCGGCCTACAGCTCCGACGGCGACTACTTCAGCAAGCCCAACGCCGAAGACGTGTTCGACACCGTGTATGAGCTGATGAGCGAAGCCGAGCCCGAGCGGTTCCCCGAGATTTATTAGGCCAAAAAATAACGCTGGGGTTAGGGCCCCAGCGTTATCGGTGTCGTTGTAATGGTGTTGCTCACGTGCAGCGCCCGGTCCACGATGCGAATTTCGAAGCGCAACACCTGCCCGGGATAAAAGGCGGCATCGTCTAGTTCCAGCGGAAGACTGTAGCGCAGCGTGCCCCGCAGCGGGGCCGGTTTGGCTTCGCCGCCTTCCACGTTGTCGAGGCGCAGGAAACGGCCGTCGTAGTCGCCCTCGGTGGCGATGATGTACCGTTCGAAGGGCCCGCCGGGAGTTCGTTGAATAAAAGGCTGAATGAGGTAGTTATCGCCGTTGCCGCGGTTTCGGGGGCCGCCGGTGGTCTGATTGTAGGGGGCTACTTTGATGTCGTCGTCGGACAAGCCCAGGTCGCCGTCGCCGTCTTTGAAATCAACGGCAAACTTGAGCGTGTCGCGGGCCAAGAATCCGCCGCTGCGGGGCACGTGAACTTTGTCCAGGCTTTTGAAGTCGATTTCCGGCTTAATGTCATAGTCGGGCGCGTTGATGCAGCCGTTCAGGCCGGCACCAATCAAGCAGACCAGAGAGGCCACACCGAGGGTACGAAACAGATTCATAAGGACGAAAAGTGAAGAGACGGAAACACAACGGCCGAAGCGGCACCAAAGTACATTTTTTCCAACGAATGACGGGGGCGGTTGGTTCTATCGTCGCTGCTAACACCGCGGCCTGCGTATGAGTTTTCGAGCTGATTTTTTGAAGCGTTTGCCCGGCCTCACGGCAGCTACTTTCGAGCCAGCTGCCTTGGCGCTGTTTCGGCACCAGGCGGCGCATTGCCCGCCGTATGCCGCGTACCTGAAGGCGCTGGGACTGCCGTGGGCGCACGTGGCGCACCTGGAGGAAATTCCGTTTTTGCCCATTGAGTTTTTCAAAACCCACGACGTGCGCACCTGCCCGGCCGAGTGGGAGCCGCAAGAAGTGTTTTTGAGCAGCGGCACCACGCTGCAGCAACGCAGCCGCCACCTCGTGCGCGACCCGGCCCTGTACCGCGACAATGCGGCCCGCATTTTCGAGCAATACTACGGCCCGCTCTCTGGCTGGACGTTTCTGGCGCTGCTGCCTTCTTACCTCGAACAAGGCCAGTCTTCCCTGGTGGCCATGGTCGACCATTTCGCCCGGCAGTCAGGCCAAACCCAGCCCGCGTTTTTCCTGCACGACCACGCCGCCCTGCGTGCTGCATTGGCCGAAGCCAAGCAAACCGGCCGCCGCGTGATGCTCATTGGGGTGAGCTACGCCTTGCTGGACTTCGCGGCCGAAACCGGCCCGGCTCCCGAGCTGCAGGGCCTGACCGTGCTCGAAACCGGCGGCATGAAAGGCCGCCGCCGCGAGATGATTCGGGAGGAGTTGCACCAGGAACTGCAACTCGCCTTCGGCCCGGCCGGCATTCACTCCGAATACGGCATGACCGAGTTGCTCAGCCAGGCCTACTCGCTGGGCGACGGCCGTTTCCATTGCCCCGCGCCGCTGCGGGTGCTGCTGCGCGACCCTTCGGACCCTTTTTCGATTGGCGGCAGGCCCGACGGCGCCATCAACGTCATTGACTTAGCAAACATTGATTCCTGCGCTTTCATCGAAACCAAAGACCTAGCGCGGATGCACGAAGACGGTAGTTTTGAGGTACTGGGGCGGATGGATAATTCGGACGTGCGCGGGTGTAATCAGATGGCTACGTAACGCTTGTCATTCCGAGGCCGCAGGCCGTGGCAATCCGTCCTGTTAAAATCAGCAACCTTCGAAAGCGTAAAAAGCCCCGGCACGGCGCCGTGCCGGGGCTTTTCAGTAAAACGAAGTGTCACATTATTAAGCTGGTCGCTGAGACCAGGACGGATTGCTTCGCTGCACTCGCAATGACAGCCCGGACGCTACTTTCCCGCAAACGCCTTTGCGTCGCCTTCCGAAATCGTGTCGTCGCTCATAATTACGAGGCGCTCGACCACGTTACGGAGCTCGCGGATGTTGCCGCGCCAGTCCAGGCCTTTGAGGTATTCCAGGGCGGCCGGGTCGATTTTCTTGGGCTTGTTGCCGTAGTCGGCAGCGATGTCGTTGAGGAACTTCTGAATTAGCTCGGGGATGTCGTCGCGGCGGTCGTTGAGGGCCGGCACCTGGATGAGGATGACTGAGAGGCGGTGGTACAAATCTTCCCGGAAATTGCGCTCGGCGATTTCCTGCAACAGGTCTTTGTTGGTGGCGGCGAGGACGCGCACGTTCACCGAAATTTCCTTTTCGCCGCCTACGCGGGTGATTTTACTTTCCTGGAGCGCGCGCAGCACTTTGGCCTGGGCCGAAAGGCTCATGTCGCCGATTTCGTCCAGGAACAGGGTACCGCCGTCGGCTTGCTCAAATTTGCCGATGCGCTGCTTCACGGCCGAGGTGAAGGAGCCTTTTTCGTGACCGAACAGCTCGCTTTCGATTAGCTCCGATGGGATGGCGGCGCAGTTCACTTCCACCAGCGGGCCGTGGGCGCGCTGGCTGAGCTCGTGCAGCTGCCGGGCAACCATCTCCTTGCCGGCGCCGTTGGGGCCGGTGATGAGCACGCGGGCGTCGGTGGGGGCCACTTTTTCGATGGCTTTGCGCACGCTGCCCAAAGCGGCCGAGGAGCCCACCATTTCCGAGCCTTTCGTGACGGAAAGCTTCTTCTTGAGCGTCTTGGTTTCGCTTACCAGCTTGCTGCGGTCGAGGGCGTTGCGCACGGTCACAAGGAGGCGGTTGAGGTCCGGCGGCTTGGAGAGGAAATCGTAGGCGCCTTTTTTGGTGGCTTCCACGGCCGTGTCGATGCTGCCGTGGGCCGACACCATGATAAAGGCCGCGTCGGCGCCCATGGCCTGGGCCCGGGTGAGGACTTCGAGGCCGTCCATCTTGGGCATTTTGATGTCGCAGAGCACCACGTCGTACTTCTGCGCAATGAGCATGTCGAGGCCGGCGGGGCCGTCTTCGGCCTGGTCGACGGTGTAGTTTTCAAACTCCAGAATTTCCTTCAGCGTGTTGCGAATGGCTCTTTCGTCGTCAATAATGAGAATACGGGGCATAGGGGCGAATACAGAAATTGGGGCAATCAGCGCGGCGCGAAGGTAACGAAAAGCGGCGCGCTGAGTTTAAGACCGTAGCAAACAACTGCCGGGGCCGGCGGCTTCTGTTGGCAACTCGTGGGCCGGCATCGAAATGCGTGGTGGCAACGGGCTGCCCAGGCTTTTGGCGGCAACTGGTTTCGGCGCCGACCTTTGGCTTCGTGACGGGGCTCAAGCCCGCGGCGTTACCTTGGTGTGTTCTTCGTTCTTTCTAACCCAACTTCTTCATGAAAAGCGCAATAATCCGGCCCCTGCTGGTTGCGGCGACCCTCGCCGGCAGCTTCGGCCTGTATTCTCTGACAACCAAGCCCACCGTGGCGCCCGACGCCGACAACGCCGGCCTGAAACTGCCCGCCGGCTTTGGCGCGCTGGTGGTGGCCGAAACGGGGGGCCGCGCCCGCCACATCACCGTGACGCCGCAGGGCACCATTTTCGTGAAGCTGAGCCGGCTCAAAGACGGCAAGGGCGTGCTCATGCTGCGCGACAACGGCAGCGGCAAGGCCACGGTGGTGAGCGGCTTCGGCAACTACGGCGGCACCGGGCTCTACAGCAACAAAGAGTACCTGTACGCCTCGTCCGACGAGGAGGTGTTTCGCTACAAGCTGAACGCGAAAGGGGAGGTGACGAACCCCGCCCAGCCCGAAAAAATCGTCACCGGCCTGATTAACCGCGGCCAGCACGAGACCAAGTCCATCACGCTCGACAAGGAGGGCAATATCTACGTCAACATTGGAGCTTACGCCAACACTTGCCAGGTGAAGGACCGGCAGAAAGGCTCCCTGGGCCGGCCCAACTGCCCCATTCTGGACTCGGCGGGCGGCATCTGGCAATTCCGGGCCGACAAGCTGAACCAGACCTATGGCACCGGCACGCGCTACGCCACCGGCCTGCGCAACGTGGTGGGCCTGGACTGGAACGCGCAAGCCAACCAGCTCTATGTGATGCAGCACGGCCGCGACCAGCTCGCCGACAACTTCCCCGAGCTCTACACCACCAAGCAGTCGGCCGAGTTGCCCGCGGAGTGCCTGTACGCCCTGAAAAAAGGCGACAACGCCGGCTGGCCCTACATGTACTACGACCCGCAGCAGCGCAAGAAAATGGTGTGCCCGGAATACGGCGGCGACGGCAAGAAGGAAGCCGACGCCAAATACCTCGACCCCGCCGCGGCCTATCCCGCCCATACGGCGCCCAACGCCCTGCTCTTTTACACCGGCACCATGTTTCCGGAAAAGTACCGCAACGGCGCGTTCATTGCCTTCCACGGCTCCTGGAACCGTGCCCCAGAGCCCCAGAAAGGCTATTACGTGGTGTTCCAGCCGTTTAAAGACGGCAAGCCGTCCGGCGACTGGGAAGTATTCGCCGACAATTTCGCGGGCACTCCCGAGAAAGCCGCCGCGGGCCGCCCCGACCACAAGCCCTGCGGCCTGGCCCAGGGCCTCGACGGCTCCCTGTACGTCACCGACGACAAGGCCGGCACCGTATACCGCATCGTTTACGCCAAGAAATAGCCTGTTTGATGAAGTTTCAAGTGTTGTTATTGAGCTTGCTGGTAGGGAGTAGCCTGTCGGCAATGGCTCAAAAGAAACCGGCCGCCAAGGCCAAGACGCCCGCCGCCTCGGCCGCCATTCCGGCTGCCACTTTAGCCGCCGGCAAGGCCCTCTACGCGCAAAACTGCCTGGTTTGCCACCAGGCCGATGGCGGCGGCGTGGAGCGCATGAACGCGCCCCTGACCAAAACATCCTGGGTGCTCGGCGACAAAACGCGCCTGGTGAACGTGCTCCTAAACGGCATGCAAGGCGTCGAAATCGACGGTGAAGTGTATACCAATGTGATGCCCGCCTTCACCCAATTGTCTGACCAACAGCTGGCCGAGGTGCTCACCTACATTCGCAATAGCTTTGGCAACAAAGCCAGCGCGGTGAGCAGCGCTGAGGTGAAAGCGGTGCGCGCGGCGAATAAGAAGTAACTGGTCGGACACCGGTCCGGCCGCCCTAGGCGGCCCGACCGGTTGAAGTTGACACGGCATTCGTCGGGCGTCAACCGGTCGGGCCGCCTAGGGCGGCCGGACCGGCACAACCAAAAAGGCCGCCGCAACTTATGTTGCGGCGGCCTTTTTGATGTTTGGTGATGGGTCTGTAAGCCGGGTTTTGTCCGCGGCCGAAGCCGCGTCCCCACCATTTATCTAGGCCAGTCCTCGCGGAAAGGCTCCATCAACCTACCCGCTGGCGCCGGACGAGCCGCCCGGTGCCGATGCGGCCGAAGCCGCGCCGGCGTACCAGCTTATTTGGTCTTTCAACCCCTGAGGTTTACCCAGCCGGGACGGTCACCCGCCCGCTGGTGCGCTCTTACCGCACCTTTTCACCCTTACCTGATGATGAGATGGTGAGTAGTGAAATTGGTGAGTGCCGGAACGACAACTCACCATCTCACCATTTCACCACTCACCGCCCGGCGGTAGTTTTCTGTGGCACTGGCTGTCCTGGGTTGCGTTATGCGCGCCAGTCCTTCCCGTTAGGAAGCAGGGTGCTCTGCGTTGCCCGGACTTTCCTCGTCGCCCGAAAGCGCCGCGGTGGGGCGACCCATCACTGCGGGCAAAGGTAGTACCTGAACAAATTAGAACGTCATGCTGAGCTTGTCGAAGCATCTCGCCCGCTTCGTTGCTTTTTATCCATGCCATGTTTCTAAATCAATGGCTTCCCACAAAGGGTTAAAAGCATTGATTAGAGCATCCTTTTTCGCTCAATTCCAGCCCTTTAATTGCTTCTCACGACTTATGGCTTGCTGTGCATTGGGACAGTGTTCAAAATAAATCAATAAGTTGGTTTGGTAATGACTCGTAAACTTGTTAGTGATGCCTAGGCCACCCGAATGTTCTGCAAGGCGGCGCACTAAGTCGTTTGTCACGCCTATGTACAGGACTTTCCGGGTCATGTTTGTTAGGATGTAAACGTGCATGACAAACTATACTGATAATGAATTACTAAAGCGGGCGAGATGCTTCGACAAGCTCAGCATGACGTTCTATTGTAAACTTTTTCTACTTCCCCTCCCACACATTGTCCTTCGGGAAACTGTCCGGCACCAGCGTGCTGCCCAGCGTCACTTGCTTCACGGGTTGCTTGGTGGCCACGGGCACGGTGACGGAGGTGGCGCCCGTTTCCCAGACGGCGATGGTGCGGTGGAGTTTCTGGGTGGTGTTGTCGGCGAAGGTCACGGTTAGGTCCACGGGGACGGGCTTGCTGCCTTTGGCTTGCACCTGGATGTCGTAGCCGGCGGCGGTTTTGGTGACGTTGGCGATGGCGAGGTCGGGGTAGCCGGCGTCGAAAAACCACCGCTGCCAGAACCAATTGAGGTTGCGGCCGGCACCGGCGTTCATGCTGTTGAAGAAGTCGTAGGGCATGGGGTGCTTGCCGTTCCAGTTGCGGATGTAGGTGTGCATCGCCTTGGTAAACAGCTCGTCGCCGAGCAAATCCTTCACGTAGAGGTAGCCCATGCCGGGTTTGGCGTAGGAATTCAGGAACATGGCCGTGCCGTTTTGCAGCGTGGTGAGCGTGGTGATGGGCACGTCGACTTCGGTGGCCGCTGCCTGGGCGTAGGGCTTGATGCCGTAGTCGTCCTCCACGGTGGGGTCGATGATGCTGGATATCATCCACTCGCCGATGGTGGCCCAGCCCTCGTCCATCCAGCCGTACTTGGTTTCGTTGATGCCCATGTAGAAGGGGAACATCGTGTGGAAGATTTCGTGGTCGGTGAGGGTGATGGCGTCGAAGCGTGTTTCGGTGGGGTTGTCGTTCACCATCATGGGGTATTCCATCTGGTCGAGGCCGTCGAACACGGTTTCGTGGGCGTAGGGGAAGGGCCATTTGGGAAAGGTGTAGCTCATGGCCTCCACCGTTTTGCGGCTGAAATCGATAACCTCCTCGTAGTCTTTGTGCTTGGGGTTGTACACGGCGTCGACGCGGGTGCGGCGCTTGGTGGCCGGGTCTACCACCAGGCTGGTGCTTTGCCACACGTAATGGTCGCTGGTGGCAAACACAAAGTCCGTCACGTTGCGGGCCTCAAAGCGCCAGGTGTTTTGGGCGTTGGGCGCGGTGATGTCGCGGCGCTGGGCGTCTTCGGCCGAAATGATGGCGGCCACGGCGTCTTTCTGTTCGGCGCCGCGCAGGCGCTGGGCGTACTTCTTGGTGAGTACCTGGTCGGCGTTTTTGAGGTCGCCGGTGGCCCACACCACAAAGTTCTTGGGCACGGTGATGGCCGCTTTGAAGTTGCAGAAGTCGTTGTAGAATTCCTGGTCGCCGGTGTAGGGCAGGCGGTTCCAGCCGTCGATGTCGTCGTAGACGGCAATGCGGGGGAAGAAATAGGCCACGAAAGCGGCCCCCGGCTCAACCTCGCCGGTGCGGGTGTGCGAGCCTTTGTTCAGCGTGTACGAGTAGGCCACCTTCACCGTAGCCGCCTGCCGGGCACTAATGGCACGGCTTAGCGGCACCACCATGTTGGTGCCATTAATGGTCAGCTTTTTCAGGTCGAAAGCTGCGCCATTGATGCTGAGAGCCGTGATTTTCACGCCTTCGCCAATGTCTTCCGGCGCAATGGTGCGGGCACGGGGTGCGCCTTTTTGGTAAAAGTTGGGGTAGAGCTTGAACCAGAGCTGGCGCAGCGAGTCGGGGCTGTTGTTCTGGTAGGCAATGGCTACGGTGCCGGCCACGCGGCGGCTCACGGGGTCAAACGTGACGGCGAGGTCGTAATCGGCGGTGTTTTGCCAGTAGTTGGGGCCGGGCAGGCCGGTTTCGGCGCGGGTGCCTTTGGCGTAGGTGGCCTGCAGATTGCGCGGCACGGGCAGCGGCTGCTGGGCCAGCGCAGGAAGCGTGAAAAGCAGGGCCGCGAGTAGGAAGAAGTGGCGCATGAAAGTGGCAGTAGCCGGAAAGAACAATGAATTAAACAAAAGAACGTCATGCTGAGCTTGCCGAAGCATCTCTCCCGCAACACTAACTATGATTAGTTGCGTGGGAGAGATGCTTCGGCAAGCTCAGCATGACGTTCTTATTGAGGCTGTAAAGAATCAACCCGCTACTTCCTACTTCAGCCGCACCAGCGTGGCGCCGAAGCCAAACTTCTCCTTGCGGGCGTCCTCGAAGAACTTAATGTCCTTGTTGCGGCTGAGCTGGCGGTGAATTTCCTTGCGGAGCACCCCGTTGCCCATGCCGTGAATGAACACGATTTCGTGCATGTTGGTGGCCAGGGCTCGGCTCAGCGCATCTTCAAACGCGTCGAGTTGCAGGCGTAGAATGGCCGTGTTGCTGAACTCTTCGGTGTTGTCGGGCCGCAGGGCTTCCAGGTGCAGGTCGAACTCGTGCGGAGGGGCCACTACGGGCGCCGCGGGGGCGGGCGTTGCGGCGGCCACTACCGCGGCGGGCTTGGCCGGGGCGTCGCCGGTGAGCTGGGCTTTGAGGGCCGCGGCATCTACGCCGGCGGGCTTGGCAGGGGCAGAAGCGGCAATTGGCGTTTCCTGAACCAATTGCTCAGGGGCTATGGCCGCGGCCGCTTTCTCATCTAGCTGAAACAGGTAGGCGTCCTTGCCAATCACCGGCGCCGGACGCTGGCTCGAATAGAACGTGCTGGCCTTGAAGCCCTGCCGCTTGGTGATGAGCTCATACGCGGCGTCGCCGTTGTGGCGATGAGGCAGTAGCTGCACCACCACGGCGGGCCAGGTTTCAAAATCCTTCATGTGCAGGAAGGAGAGGGGCTTGGTGCTGGCCTTGGGGCCCAGCTTGTCGGCGGCCAGGGCGCGGTAAGGGCGGGCGGCGGTTTCCTCGCCGTAGGTGTACAGCACGTCGGCCTCGGTGTTGTTGATGAGCGTGACGCCCAGCAGCTCGGGCGACTGGTGCACCAGGGCCAGAAACAGGCCTTTAGCGGCCGCGGCTTGTTTGGGAGCCGGTGCAGCACTACCGCCCATCTTGGCCAGGCCGGCGCCGCTTGAGGCAGCCGCGGCCAGGGCCTCTTGCAGCGAGGGCTGGACGGGCTTGGCCCCCGCGGGACCTTGGGACGGGCGTTGGCTGCGGTCTTTCTTGCTGGCGTTGGCGTTTTTACCAGGCACCTGGCCGGCGCGATACTCAATGTTGGTGCGGTCGAAGTTCTTGCCTTCTTCTTGGGCCACCACCACTACTTCGCGCCGCAGCACGGGAATGGTGAAATCATTATCAATGGCCACTTCCACCAACTCGCTGTCGAGCAGACGGGTAACGATGCCTTCTTCGGTGCCGGTGAGCAGCCGGACTCTATCTCCTACATTCATGACCACAGATTTAACGGATTTAAGCGGATTGGGACGGATTTTTGGTGGTTCCGTCGTTGGGGTTGCCGTGTAAGCCCCCAATCCTGAGTACACAAAAGTACGGCTTGCGTAAAGCCTTGGACTGTCACTACGCCAATTCGTCAACAATTGACTGCCCGGCCCCAGTCGCGGAACCACCAAAAATCCGTTTCAATCCGCTGAAATCCGTTAAATCTGCGGTCACATGTAGAGACCGTGAAAACGGAAACCGTTGCGTCCGTTATACTCCAGGGCCGGGGCCGGCAGGTGGAAAATGCTGAGCGTGTAGAACACCCGTTTCAGCAGTACGCTGCGGGTGGGAATTCGGCGCAAATCCACGTCGAGCGACAGGTAATACTGCCGGTAGGGGCGCAGCCCAAACGCGGCGTTGTCCTGCGGCTCGTTGTACACCATGTCCTCGCCGCCGTAGCCCACGGCGGGCTGCAGCCAGCGCGGCCAGCGGTTGCCGGGCTTCAAGAAAGCGCCTACGTCGGTGCAGAGCCAGTAGGTCTGGCCGTTGTAGTCTTTCAGCCAGCGCTCGGGCACGTTGCTGCCCAGTACGTTGGGCCGGCGGGCGGCGTAGCCGGTGAGGTGAAACGACCATTTGGGCATGATGCGCACGTCGCGCCAAGCCAGCTGCTGGGCCAGCAAGCCCGCCGAACCCATAAAATTCGCGGCCAAATCGGTAGCCGAGGCGCCGTAGGCCGGGTCGCGCCCGTCCAGCAATTCCAGCGGGCTCTGAATGGCAAATCCCACAAACGACCCGTACCACACGGCCTTCTTTTCGGGCAGGCCAGCCCAGCGCAGCATGTCCACGGCGCCGCGGCTGATTTGGAATGCACCCCAAAAGTGGCCGGCTTTATCCAGCTGCTGCCACTCAGACAGGTCGTTGAACCAGTGCAGCGACGTACGCTCGCCGGTGTACCACGAGGTGGTGAGGCCGGTGTAAATCACGCCATAGCCCACCGCCGAGCCGCCCACCAGCCAGCGCAGGCGCTGCTGGCGCAGGCGGGCCGAATCGACGGGCGCTGGCTGCGCGGTGCTGTCGGAGCGAAGGGGTTGCGCCGTGGCGCCGGAGTTGGCCAGGCTAACGCCCACCATCAGCCCCGCCAGCCACCAGAGCCGTACCGGAATAAAAAGGCGGGAAACGAGCTGCATGCAAACAATATTTCCCAGTAAAGGTAGGCTTTGGGCCGCCACTCAAGGGGGTTTGTCTTATCTTGCGCTAACGTTTGCGCAGTTGGCGTGCGCTGGCCCGTATTCTTCCTTCAACCATCCCACCAAAAATTCCCCAATGAAGACATTTACCCGAATTACAACCCTGCTGCTCACGCTGCTAGCCTGGACTGCCCAGGCGCAGGTGGTGACCACCCAACCGGTGTTTTTCACCGAAACCACGCCGGTCACCATCACCTTCGACGCCACCCAAGGCAACGCTGGACTCAACAACTTTACGGGCGACGTCTACATCTATACCGGTGCGATAACCGCAGGCCCCACGAGCACCACCTGGAGCCGCGTGAAAAGCCCACCCTTCAACACGGGCGACCCGGACTCTAAAATGACCCGTTCGGGCTCGAACCCCAACCTCTACACCATCACTTTCACGCCCCGCACCTTCTATCCCGGGCTGTTGCCCACTGAGGTGATATACCGCTTGGGAATGTTGTTCAAAAACGCCGACGGCACCGTGGTAGGCCGGGCCGCGGGCGGCGGCGACATCTTCGTGGACGTGGCCCAGGCCGGCTTGTCAGCGCGCATCACCAGCCCGGCGCCCAACCCGGGCGGCAACCCGCTGTTCGTGAACGCCAACGCCCAGGTTAGCGTGACCGGTACGGCCTCGGCCGCCGCCACGCTCACCTTCACCCTCAACGGCGCCCAAGTGGCCCAGCAGGCCAACGCCACCACGCTCACTACCACCGTCACGGCCAGCCAAGCCGGCCGCAGCGTGCTGCGCTTCACGGCCAGCACCGGCAGCGGCACCCCCGCCGCCGATTCGCTGGTGTTTGTGGTGCGCCCCGCCGTGACCGTGGCCGCGCTGCCCGCCGGCGCCAAGGACGGCATCACCTACCTGGCCGGCGGCACGTCGGTCATCCTCAATCTAACGGCCCCGAGCAAGCAGTTTGTGTACGTGCTGGGCGAGTTCAACAACTGGCAACCCGAGCCCGGCGCCTACATGAACCAAACCCCCGACGGCACCCGCTGGTGGATACAGATTAATGGTCTGACGCCGGGCCGCGAGTACGGCTATCAGTACCTCGTGGACGGCACTTTGCGCGTAGCGGACCCGTATTCAGAGAAGATTTTGCAGGGCGACGACTCGTTCATTCCCAGCGTGACCTATCCCAACCTGAAGCCCTACCCCACGGGCGCCACCACCGGCAATGTGTCGGTGCTGCAAACCAACCAGACGCCTTACCAGTGGCAAACCACCACCTTCACCCGGCCCGCGCGCACCGACATGGTGATTTATGAGCTGCTGGTGCGCGACTTCATTGGTCGCCACGACTACCAAACCTTGCGGGACACCCTCAACTACCTGCAGCGCCTGGGCGTCAACACCATCGGGCTGATGCCCATCAATGAGTTTGAAGGCAACGAGAGCTGGGGCTACAATCCTTCGTTCTACTTTGCCCCCGACAAGTACTACGGCACGAAGGACGAGCTGAAGCGCTTCATTGACGAATGCCACCGCCGCGGCATGGCCGTGGTGATTGATATGGTGCTGAACCACTCGTTCGGCCAGTCGCCGATGGTGCAGATGTATTTTGACGGCGTGGCCAATAAGCCCGCCGCCAACAGCCCCTGGTTCAATGCCGACGCCACGCACCCCTTCAACGTAGGCTACGATTTCAACCACGAAAGTGCGTTCACCAAGTACTTCTCGAAGCGGGTGATGGAGTTTTGGTTGCAGGAATACCGCGTCGACGGCTACCGCTTCGACTTGTCGAAGGGCTTTACCCAAGTGAATAATCCCAACAACGTGGGCGCCTGGGGCAACTATGACCAGTCGCGCATCAATATCTGGAAGGACTACTACGATTTCATGAAGACCGTCGACCCTAACGTGTACTGCATCCTGGAGCACCTCTCCGATAACTCCGAGGAAAAGGTGTTGTCTGACTACGGCATGATGCTGTGGGGCAACATGAACGTGAGCTACAACGAAGCCACCATGGGCTACGTGAACAGCAAGGCCGACTTTAGTGGTGGCTATTTCGGCGCCCGCACCTGGACCAGCCCCAACCTGGTGACTTACATGGAAAGCCACGACGAGGAGCGCCTGATGTACAGAAACCTCACCTTTGGCAACCAGGCCAATCCCGCCCACAACGTGCGCGACCTCAACACCGCCCTGGCTCGCAACGAAGCCGCCGCTGCCTTCTTCTTCACCGTGCCAGGCCCCAAGATGATTTGGCAGTTCGGCGAAGTAGGCTACGACATCAGCATCGACCAGAATGGCCGCACCGGTAACAAGCCCATCCTCTGGAACTACTACCAGAACGCCAACCGCCGCAAGCTCTACAACGTGTACCGCGACCTCATTGCGCTGAAGAAAACGCAGCCCGTGTTCAAAACCGGCACCTACACCCAGCAGCTCGCCAGCGCCACCAAGTCCATCCACCTCACCGACGCCAACCTGAGCGTGACGGTTATTGGCAACTTCGACGTGAACGTAGCCAGCATCAACCCCGAGTTCCAGCGCACCGGCAAGTGGTACAACTACCTGAGCGGCGACAGCATCACGGTGGCTAACGCCACGGCGCCCATCAGCCTGCAGCCCGGCGAATACGCCGTGTACACCTCGCGCAACCTCAGGAAAGCCACGCTGCTGGCCACCAAAGCCCGCCGCACCGACGCCCTGCGCCTCACGGCCTCGCCCAACCCCAGCAGCCGCACCGCGCGCATCGAGTACGAGCTGGCCGCCCCCGGCCCCGTCACCCTCACGGTGCACAACCTCTTGGGCGCCACCCTGCGCACCGAGTGCGTGGCCCGGCAGGCCGCCGGTGGCCACGAGGCCCTGCTGCCCGTCGACAACCTGGCCGACGGCGTGTACCTCGTCCGCGTCACCACGGGCCAGCTCACTCAAACCGTGCGCCTCGTGGTGCAGCACTAGGGCTGTTTCTGCCCGGCCACAAAAAAGCCGCCCGGTTCCGGGGCGGCTTTTTTGTGGCCTCACAATTCTTTTGCAATAGTAGAGCTGTGATGGTAGCGGCGCTTGCTAGGCGTTGCGCTTTTCGTTCTGCTCCTGCTCGTGGAAGGACACCAGGTCGTCGATGGGCGACCGGATGATTTTGCCCACTTCCATGCCGTGCCGGCGCGCCACCTGCGTCAGCACGTCGCGGAAGTTGTAGCCCACCGAGCCAATGCAGTTGAACGAGTAGTCCTGGTACTTGGGGTAGTGCACCACCAGGTTCTGGAAGAAGGTCTCAAAGCCTTCAAGCACGATTTCGCGGCAGTACGCCACGTTGTTGTGGTCGTAGGCAAACTTGGCAAAGCTGGCCAGGTAGCGGTTGGGCAGGGGCTGGTTGTAGAGGCGGTCGAGGATGCTGTTGCGCGAGCCGAGGTTATAGTCTTTCTGCAGCGCTTCTTGCAGGCCATCGGGCAGCAGGCCGCGCAGGTAGTCCCGCAGCAGCCGCTTGCCAAAATAAGACCCCGACCCTTCATCGCCCAGGAAGTAGCCCAGCGAATCCACGTTGTAGGTAATCTTCTCGCCATCGTACAGACACGAGTTGGTGCCCGTGCCCAAAATGGCGGCAAAGCCCGGCTTGTGGCCCAGCAGAGCCCGCGCGGCGGCCAGCAAGTCTTCGGTTACGTAGGCCTGAGCATTGGGAAAAAGCTGCCGGAGTGCCGCCGCAATTACCTCAGCTTTTTCGGGCGACGAGACGCCAGCGCCATAAAAGTGCACCTCGCTCACCGCGTCTCGCGGCAGCGTGGAAGGCAAATGCTCGGTGAGCGAGGCCGCGATGCCAGCGGTATCGATGAAGTCGGGGTTGTACCCTTCAGTATTGAAATACACGCGCTGGTTGGCGTCGTCGAGCTGGCACCAGTTGCACTTGGTGGAGCCGCCGTCGGCAATTAAAATCATAGGGAAAAGGTGTTAGGTTGAGAGCGACGAAAGTAGGAAACTGTTCCGAAACGACGCCCCAAAAACTTTGGGGATAGGCATGAACTGGACTGAATAGGATTGACTGCCTAGTCAGCTTGCGGTAATACGGCCCGGCCAGACAAAAAAAG
>NZ_DASVSI010000005.1:0-42774 GCF_036388155.1 Hymenobacter sp.
ACATTTCGCGTGTGGTAGTAATTAGTTTTCCGAGGCGAGATGTCTCGGCTGCGCTCGACATGACCGGGTTTACCTTTTTCATAACCGTCCCACCGCCTTGCTTCAATCCAAACTTCCCGACGTTGGCGTCAGCATTTTCACCCAAATGACCCTGCTGGCCCAGGAAACGGGCGCCATCAACCTGGCCCAGGGCTTCCCGGACTACGACCCGCCGCAGGAGCTGCTGGAGGCGCTGGCCCGCCACGCCCGCACCCCGGGCCACCACCAATACGCGCCCATGCCGGGGCTGCCGCGCCTGCGCGAGGCCATTGCCGCCCAAGTGGCCCGCCTCCACGCCGACGCGCCGGCCCCGGACCCGGCCACGGAAATCACCGTCACGGCCGGGGCCACCGAGGCCTTGTATGCGGTGTTGGCCGCTGTGGTGCGCCCCGGCGACGAAGTGCTGGTGTTCGAGCCGGCCTATGATTTGTACGGCCCCGCCATTCGGCTGCAGGGCGGGGTGCCGCGCTACGTGCGCCTGCCCGCGCCGCACTTCCGGCCCGACTGGGACGCGGTGCGCCGGGTGGTGTCGCCCCGCACCCGCCTGGTGATGGTGAACACGCCCCACAACCCCAGCGGGGCGGTTTTCACGGCCGAAGACTGGCACGAGCTATCGAAGCTGCTGGCCGGCACCGATGCCCTCGTGCTCAGCGACGAAGTGTACGAGCACCTCGTGTTCGACGGCGCGCCGCGCATGAGCGCCCGCCAACACCCCGAGTTGCGCGAGCGCAGCTTCGTACTCTCTTCCTTCGGTAAAACTTACCACGCCACCGGCTGGAAAGTGGGGTATTGCATTGCGCCGCCCGCCCTGACCACCGAAGTGCGCCGCGTGCACCAGTTCCTCACCTTCGCCGTGAGCACGCCCACCCAGCACGCCCTGGCCGACGCCCTCGAAACCGACACCACTGATGCGCACGCCCGCGGCTTGGCCTCCTTTTACCAGGAGAAGCGCGACCAGTTCCGGGCCCTGCTCGACGGGGCCGGCTGGGAGCTGCTCCCCGTGCCCGGCGGCTATTTCCAGCTGGCCCGCTACGACGCTTTCTCCCCCGCCAGCGACCTGGCCTTTGCCCAGTACCTGGCCCGCGACAAAGGCGTGGCCGTGGTGCCCGTGTCGGCCTTCTACCACGACGGGTTCGACGACGGCCTGATTCGGTTTTGCTTTGCCAAGGAAGCCGCCACGCTGGAAGCTGCCGCGGCCAGATTGCGGTAGACGGAGCCTTACTTCTGAAGAAGAAAACCGTCATGCAGCGCATAAGAAAACCGTCATGCAGCGCGCAGCGAAGAATCTCGCGTGATTCAACTAATTAGTGGTGGCGGGCGAGATGCTTCGCTGCGCGCTGCATGACGTTCTTGCAACGAAGCTGTTGAGAAAGTCGGCTCTGCCCGGTCCGACGCCCTAGGCGTCGGACCGGTTGTTGCCTGGGCCGCCTCCCCGTCACCTTTCAACGACAACCGGTCGGACGCCTAGGGCGTCGGACCGGCAAACGACTCACTTCCTAAACGACTTCAATAATAGCCGGAGCATTTCTGCGATTCAATAGACCATTCTCACATGGCTGACCTTACTGTTTCCTTTGTTCAAACCGCCCTGCACTGGCACGATGCCGCGGCCAACCGCGGCTCGCTCGACATCGCCCTGGCTGGCCTCACCGCGCCTACCGACCTGATTGTGCTGCCCGAGATGTTCACCACTGGTTTCAGCATGGCGGCGCCGGAGCTGGCCGAACCCATGGACGGCCCCACCGTGGCCTGGCTGCGCGCCCACGCCGCCGCCCACAACGCCGTGGTCACGGGCAGCGTCATCATCGAGGAAAACGGCGCGTACTACAACCGCCTGCTCTGGGTGCGGCCCGACGGCTCGTTGAGTTACTACGACAAGCGCCACCTCTTCACCCTGGCCGGCGAGCAGCACACCTACACGCCCGGCACGGCCCATTTGGTGGAGGAATGGCGCGGCTGGCGCATTTGCCCGCTGGTGTGCTACGACTTGCGCTTTCCCGTGTGGAGCCGCAACCAGCCCGTGGCGCCCTACGACCTGCTGCTCTACGTGGCCAACTGGCCCGCCGTGCGCCGCACCGCCTGGAGCACCCTGCTGCGCGCCCGCGCCATCGAGAACGTGGCCTGCGCCTTGGGCGTGAATCGCATTGGCCAGGACGGCCTGGGCCACGACTATTCGGGCGATTCAGCGCTGATTGATGCCAAAGGCAACTATCTGGTAGAAGCCGAAAGCGAAAGCGGCGTTTTCACCCACACCCTATCGCGGACGGAGCTGGACGAGTTTCGAGCCAAGTTTACCGCGCTCAATGACGGCGACGCTTTTGAACTGCGTTAAGCCGCTGTAAAGTAGTGCGCTGAATTTATATAGCTGGCGCTTAGTACTCCGTTACACGCATGACAAACGGCGCGAACTTCGCTGAGAGTCAACAACGCAAGGAAATGCCCAATCAAACTACACACAGGTATTTTTCCGGCCAGCAGAACCGGAAAACCGTTGCTTCTGGCCTGTTGGTGGTTATAGTATTTGTGATGCTCTCACATTCTACCTGCTTCGCCCAGAACCACCGCTTTCCGTTGAGTATATCGCCTAGCGTGCGAGTAAGAAGCACAATAATGAATTTTTTTAATTTTAAACCGATACGTTACAACATATACATTCCTTACGATTACGAACGTAATTTTCAAACCATTTCGATAGGGCCTAAAGTGTCATTAGGCCGTGATTTGGCCGTTAGCTATACTCCGCTTGTCCGGTACGGATACGCTTATACCGTGCTAGAAAGGCAAACTGCTGGTGTTTATTTCGATATCATTGAAAAGAAAGGCTTTATTCTGGACCAACAGTTTTGGCTGACTAAGCAACTACACCATCGCACTCCGCGCTGGTATAAGCCCGTTGAGCTTGCCGCAGGATGGGGAATCGTCAACACCGGAGCGAGATTCTACATAAATAACGGACCAGTTAATCAGTTCGTCCGAGTGGAAACGAACACAGCCGACGTGGCCGTCTCGTTTGGGTCTGCTAATCAGAAGTGGAAGTACACCTTTGCTCCTAGTACTTATACGGGGGCATTGCCGATAATCGAATAGATAAGATGATTACTTATTCTTTCACGGTAGACTACAAATTATTTCCGTTGAAACATAAGGCGCAGAAATCCGACCCTAAGTAGCCGCAGTTGCTGACTTCCAAATCGGAGCCCTAACGGCTCAATCAAGTTGTCATTACAAGCGCTGCAAAGCGAGCAGAAGTCAACGGCGCTATTCCCTCGTCCTTAGTGGCCAGCTTTCTAGCTGTGAAAAAGCCCCGGCTCTGGCGTGAGTCGGGACTTTTTGTTGCGTTGGTCACGGCCTTAGGCTGGTCGCACGGAGAGGAAGGATTGCTTCGCGGTGCTCGCAATGACAGGCGGCGCAGCAACCTCTCTACTGCACCAGCAGGCGCTTCACGGCGGCGGAACCGTCGGTTCCCTCGGCTCGCACCACGTACACGCCGGCGGCCAGGCCGGCCAGGTTCAGGGCGTGGCGGCGCAGGGCTGGGGTGGCGGCCAGCACCACCCGGCCGGTGAGGTCCAGCAGGGTTACTCGGGTGAGAGCAGCGGTTTCAACCGTCGCGGTGGCAGTGGCGGGATTGGGGTACACGTTCAACGCCAATGCTTTGGCGGCTTCGGGGCGGATGGCCGTGACCGTGCGGTTGCGGGTGCCGTAGCTGAGCACGCCGCCGGCCTGGGTGCCCACCAGCAGCTCGGGAGCGCCGTCGCCGTTGAGGTCGGGCGCCGACAAGGCGTAGTGCGAGTACAGGTCCCGGCCCAGCCGCGTGGCCTCGTACTGGCTGGTCAGGGGGTTGTAGAGCAAGTCGGTGCGCTCGGAGAAGATGCTGCCAATTTGAGAGCGGTAGTTGGCGTAAAAGCGCAGTTGGCCAGTGGCTTCGGCCAGCAGCAAATCGGGGCGGCCGTCGCCGTCGAAGTCAGCCACCACGGGGCTCACGTTGTAGGGACGAATGCCCGTGGATTCGCGAATGCGCCCGAAATCGTTGTCTACCAGCACGAAGGCGCTGTCCAGCGGGCCGCGGGCGCGGTTGCGGAAATAGCGCAGGCTCATGCCGGGCTCGCGGGTTTCGTTGGTGCCGATGAGCAAGTCCACGTACCCGTCGTTGTCCACGTCGGTGAAGCAGGGCATGTCGCCGCGGGCGTAGGGCAGCACGCCCGAGGTGGGCGGGTACGACGCGGGCGGCGAGGTAGTAGTCGGCCCCTGCGCCTTGAAACTCACGGCCGCAGCCGCATTGAACGCCACGGGCTGCCCCGCCGTGGCGGTGTTCAGGATGTAGTACAGGATGTTGGCGCCCCGGTCCCAGGCGCTATAGGCCAGGTCGAGCGCGCCGTCGCGGTTCAGGTCGACCAGGACCGGCTTGAGGCCTTCGAGGCGCTGAGCGGCCAGGCCCAGGTAGTCGTCGGTGACGAAGCTGAAAATGGGCTGGCTGCTGGTGCCCACGTTGCGGAAATACGTCAGGCTGGCGCGGTACACGTTGTTCACGCGGTCGGCGTGGTTGCCCAGCAGCAGGTCGGGGCGGCCGTCGCCGTCGATGTCGCCGAACGTGGGGGCAGCGCCCTCGCTCACGTCCAGCATGTCGTTTTGCAAGAAGCCGCCCGGGCGGTAAACCAAGGCTGGCGCCCCCGTGGCGGCCGTGTTTTCCAGCAGCTGCACCGAGTTGCGCATGCTCACTTGGTCGGCGAGGTTGTTGAGCATGTTGGGCGCCACCACCACATCGGGCCGGCCGTCGAAGTTGGCGTCAAACGAATAAGCCGCCGGGAAAACCGGCACCCGCACCGGCGCGGCCGCCGATGGGAAACTGGCCGAAACGCCGGCCTGCGTCACCACCGGCGCGGTGGTGGTGCCTTGGTTGAGCAGGCGCGTGAGCTCGGGGCAGTTGTCGCGGCCATCAATCAGGTCCTGGTCGCCGTCGCCGTCCAGGTCGAGCAGCAGGAGGCTGTGGCCGCCCGTGTGCGTGGTTTTGGCCGTGAAGCACGGCTGGCCGTTGAACATGAACGAGGCACAGCTGCCACACGAAACTATGTTGGCCCAATTGTCGGTGGTACGAGTAAAATCGAGGCCGCCGCACGCGGCACTGGTGTTGATGTATTGCTCGATATAGGTAGCAGCGATGAAATCATAGGACATGATGTCAAGCTTGCCATCGCCGTTCACGTCCTGGATGGCGGGCAGGTTGTAGCCCCCAATGGTGAGGTTGGATGTACCCGAAAACGTCCCCCCAAACCGAATCTGATTGGTGGTGAGCTGAAAGCTGGGGCGGCCATTGGCCAGCACGTTGCGGAACACCCGGATTTCGCCGCTGTTGACGTAGGTGAAGAGGTCGGCGCGGCCGTCGCAGTCGTAGTCCCGCAGCAGGGCCCAGCTCTGCAGGTCGGCCGGAAAGAGGCTTTCGTACTCCGGCGTGTAGCTCCAGCGGCGGCCGGCGGCCGTGCCCGGCGCGGCCACGCTCAGGAAGGTGTAGCAGCGGCTGCTTTCGTGGTCGAAGGCGAACAGGTCCTGCTGGCCGTCATTATTCAGGTCGATGGAGCTGAACTGCGGTGTGTTGAACCCGCCGGCCCAGGCGTTGCGGAGGGTATCGGTGCCCTGCACCACTTTGCCGGCCGGGCGGTATTCAAATCCAAACCCAGCCCCCGACTGCGCGTTAGCCGTAACCGAAAACGCCAGCAGGGCCAGCAAGAGAGCGTAAGTACGAAGCATAAGCGCGAAGCAGGAAAAACGGTGGAAGCTGGACGATGAAAGTAGTAACAAAAATCACGCCCACCTTTGTAACAAATTACACCGCGTTTCCGCTTCCCGTTCAATTACATGCTGCTTTACTCCCACTATCTGGCGGCCAGCGGCCTCGTCAGTACCGATTCGCGCCAGCCCCAGCCCGGTACATTGTTCTTTGCCCTGAACGGTCCCAGCTTCCGGGGGGCTGCTTTTGCGTCGCAGGCTTTGGAAAAAGGCGCCCGCCACGCCGTGGTAGACGACGCCGACCTCGCGGCCACCGACCCCTCCCGCTACACCTTCGCGCCCGACCCGCTCCTGGCCCTACAGGAACTGGCCCAGCACCACCGCCAGCAATTCAGCATTCCGGTGCTGGCCGTGACGGGCTCGAACGGCAAAACCACCACCAAGGAGCTGCTCACGGCCGTGCTGGCCCAGCAGTTTCGGGTGCTGGCCACCATTGGCAACCTCAACAACCACATCGGAGTGCCGCTCACCCTGCTGCGCCTGCGGGCTGGCGAACATGATTTCGCGGTGATTGAAATGGGCGCCAACCACCAGGGCGAAATTGCGGCCTATTGCCAGTGGGCCCAACCCACGCACGGCCTCATCACCAACATTGGCAAAGCCCACCTCGAAGGGTTTGGCGGGCCCGAGGGCGTGGCCAAAGGCAAAGGCGAATTGTTTGATTACCTGGCCCGCACGGGCGGCACGGCTTTCGTCAATACCCTCGACGCGCGCCTGCCCGACCTGTCGGCCCCGGTGCCCACCCGCCTCACCTACCCCGGCCCAACCGACACCTACCCCGCCACGCTCCTCGCCGCCGACCCAGCGGTGGCCCTGCGACTGGCCGACAACACCGACGTGGCCGCCCAACTGACCGGCGACTACAACTTTCCAAACTTGGCCGCCGCCGCCGCCGTGGGCCTGCACTTCGGCATCCCACCCGAAAAAGTAGCCACGGCCCTAGCGCAATACAACCCGCAAAACAACCGCTCGCAACTGGTGCGCACCGCTGCCGGCAATGAGCTCGTTCTAGATGCGTACAACGCCAACCCTAGCAGCATGGCCGCGGCCTTGCGCAGCTTTGCTGCACGGCCCACGGCGCCCGGCCACTCCAAACTGGTATTACTCGGCGACATGTTTGAGCTAGGCGACGACAGCGCCGCCGAACACCGCCAGCTCGGCCAGCTGCTGGCCGAATTGCAGCTGCCCGAAGTGCTGCTGGTAGGACCGGAGATGGCCAAAGCAGCGGCAGCGGCTGGCCACGTTCAGCATTTCCCCACCAAAGCCGAAGCCGCCGACTGGCTACGTCAGCACCCTGTGCGCAACCGGCAGGTGCTGGTGAAGGGCAGCCGCGGCATGGCCCTGGAGACGCTGGTGGAGCTTTTGTAAAAGAGTAACCACGGAAAAGGCGAGAGTTAAAACCATTTTGGTCTTAGCTCTCGCCTTTTTCGTGGTTACTCTTTTTCTAAAATGGGCTGTCCAGATTGGCCAGCGTAGGCAGCACGGCGTCTTTAGGCGAAATGAGGGCGTCGGCAACGCCCCAATCGATGCCCAAGGCTGGGTCATTCCACAGAAGTCCGCCTTCGGAAGATGGGGCGTAGTAGTTCGAGCACTTGTACAGAAACAGGGTTTCCTCTTCAAGGGCCACAAAGCCGTGGGCAAAGCCACTGGGCACGAACAGAATATTGCCTTGGGCGGCGCTCAGCTCCACTTTGGCGTGCTGGCCGTAGGTGGGCGAGTCGCGGCGAATGTCGACCACCACATCGAGTACTCGGCCTTGGGCTACCCGCACCAGCTTGGCTTGAGCGTGCGGCGGGCGCTGGAAATGCAGGCCGCGCAATACACCCGGCTGGGATTTTGACTGGTTGTCCTGCACCCAATCGAGGTCGGCGGGCAGGCCCATTTCCTGCATGAGGCGGGCGCTGTAGGTTTCGTAGAACAAGCCCCGCGGGTCGCCAAACAGACGAGGAATGAATTCGAGAAGGCCCGGCAGGGCGTGTTGTTGTACTTGCATCGGAGGCAAAGGTAGGGTCAGGTGCCGCGTGGCGCTAGCTCAACAAGACAAAATTCAGGCTTAGAGGCGCACTTCGTTCACGGCCGTTATGTACTTATCCAGCACCAGCTTTTCGTCGAATTTGGTTTCGGCAAGCTGGCGGCTGGCCTGGGCCATGCGCTGCAGCTCGGCATCGGGCAGGCGCAGCACCTGGAGCATTTTGGCGGCCAAATCGGGGCCGCTGCGCACCTGACAGAGGTAGCCGTTGAGGCCGTCGACCACGGTTTCGCGGCAGCCGGGCACGTCGGTAGTCACCAGGGGCTTGCCCACGGCGGCAGCTTCGAGCAGGGTTTTGGGAGTACCTTCGCGGTAGCTGGGCAGCACCACGCAATCGGCGCGGTGCAGGTGGGCGGCCACGTCGTCGGAACGGCCCAGGTACTCGATGTCGCCGCTCTTCAGCCACTCTTCGAAGGTGGCACGGGGCACGCCCACGCCGCCGGCCTCGTCGAGGCCGCCCAGCAGTTGAATGCGGGTGCCGGGCACGGCCGCCCGAATGGCTTTGGCGGCTTCAAAGTATTCCACCACGCCCTTCTCGTAGAGCACGCGGGCCACCATCAGGAACACAAACGGGGTTTGGCGCGTGAACGCGGCAGCCGGCCGGAACTTGTCGGTGTCGACGCCGGAGCCGGGGAGCAAATCGGTGATTTCGCGGCGCAGCAGGCCGTTATCGAGGAAAAGTTGCCGGTCGTCGCTGTTCTGAAAAAACACCTTGTGCGGAAAGCGAAACGCAAAGCGGTACAGTCCCAGCGCCACTTTGCTCACGAAGTTTTTGATGATGAACACCGTGCCCAAACCGCTCACGTTGTTGATGCTCGGGATGCCGGCCAGCTTGGCCGCGATGCTGCCGTAGATGTTGGGCTTGATGGTGTAGTGCAGCACCACGTCGGGCCGTTCGCGCTTGTAAATCTGGTAGAAGCGGCGGGTGAGCGCGGCGTCTTTCACCGGGTTGGTGCCCTTGTTCTCCATCAGGATGGGCACAAAGCGGCAACCTAATTCGGTTTCAAGACGCGCGGAGTAATCATCGGGCGGGGCAATGGCCAGCACCTCGTGCCCGGCCGCCTGCAGGGCCCGCACCAGGCTGGCCCGAAAATTCCAAATATTCCAACTGGTATTGATGACGATAGCGACGCGCACTGTGTTAGGGTAAGGGGTAATGAGGGTATGGGGGTAAGAGGGCAAAGGTCGGGCCTACGGCGCGATAGCAGGCAAGTTGCGGCTTACGCCTCTCCAAGCTCCCGCCTACTCCCCATGTGTTTCAACTCCTGTCCCTATATCCTCCTCCCCTCATTACCCTATTGTTCCGGTACTTTGTGCTTCGTTTTGGTGTTATGCTACCTATGAATCTCCGACTTACGGCCTTCTTGTTTTTCCTGCCCCTGCTGGCTTTGGCCAAGCCGCCCGTGCCACCCGGCCAGCTGCTGTACCAAAAAAACTGCCTGCGCTGCCACGGCGCCAACGGCAAGTTGGGCCTCAACGGCGCCCACGACCTCACCAAAAGCAACCTCAACGCCTTCGGGCGTACCTATTTGGTGACGAAGGGCATGGGCAAAATGCCGGCTTTCGGCAAGACGCTCACGCCTGCGCAAGTGCAGCAGGTGGTGGCGTACTCGCTCACCTTGAAGTAGGTAACGCCAAGCTAAAATGCGGCGTCTGACGCCGCACGGACGTTCTTTTTAGTCGGAATTGCGTTTACTTCCTTCCGACTCTTCCATTTGATTCCGAACACCCTTCCCATGGCAAACAACCAATCCGGCGGGCGCAAGCCCGGCAACAGCACCCGCCACTTCGGGGCCACCGACAACGTGAAAGGCCGCGCCGGTCGCATTTTGGCGAAAGCGGCGGACAACGGCACCTACGAAACCGCCAAAGAGCAGGAAAGCGCCGTGCTGGTGGCCGTGCCGCCGCGCCGCCAAACCGAGGCTCAAACCACCGAATACCTCGACGAGCTGGCCTTTCTGATTGAAACGGCCGGCGCCACCGCCACCAAGCGCTTCGTGCAGCGCCTGGAGAAGCCCGACATCCGCACGTACGTGGGCGAGGGCAAGCTGGCCGAAATCAAAGCCTACGTGGAGCACGAAGGCAGCAGCATGGTCGTGTTCGACGACGACCTGTCGCCCTCGCAGCTGCGCAACCTCGAAGCCGAGCTGAAGGTGAAAATCATTGACCGCTCGCTGCTGATTCTGGACATTTTTGCCCTGCGCGCCAAGTCGGCCACGGCCCGCACGCAGGTCGAGCTGGCCCAGTACCAGTACCTGCTGCCCCGCCTCACCGGCCTCTGGACCCACTTGGACCGGCAGCGCGGCGGCGTGGGCACCAAGGGCCCGGGTGAAACGGAAATCGAGACCGACCGTCGGGTGGCGCGCGACCGCATTGCCTTCCTCAAGGAGAAGCTCGAAGACCTCGACAAGCAGGCCCACACCCAGCGCAAAACCCGCGGCGGCAGCATCCGCGTGGCCCTGGTGGGCTACACCAACGTGGGCAAAAGCACGCTGATGAACGTGCTGGGTAAGGCCGACGTGTTTGCCGAAAACAAGCTGTTCGCCACCGTGGACGCCACCACCCGCAAGGTGGTGCTCGACAACCACCCGTTTCTGTTGTCCGACACGGTGGGGTTCATTCGCAAGCTGCCCACGCGCCTCATCGAAAGCTTCAAAAGCACGCTCGATGAGATTCGCGAAGCCGACCTGCTGCTGCACGTCGTGGACATTTCGCACCCCGGCTTCGAGGAGCAGATTCAGGTGGTGAACGACACGCTGGCCGACATTGGCGCGGCCGACAAGCCGGTGCTGTTGGTGTTCAACAAGATTGACCAATACAAGCCCGACAACCACGAGCACGACCCGTTTGGCGAAGTACTGGACGCCGAGGACGACGGCACCGCCCCGCGCCCGCCGCTGGCGCAGCTGCAAGCCACCTACATGGCCAAGCTGCACGACCCGGTGGTGTTCGTGTCGGCCCAGGAGCGCACCAACCTGGACGAGCTGCGCGAGCTGCTGGCCAAGCGCGTGGCGGCCCTGCACCAGCAGCGCTACCCCTACCAAAACGCCGCGTTTAGCGGGGAATAAGTAGGCAGAATAGGCCAAAGGAAATGAGCCCGCCAAACCCACTGTGTTGCACTACGCGCTGCGTGACGGGTTTAGCGGGCTCATTTCCCATATTTCCTGTCTGATTAGGTGCCTGCCAATGGCCATTGTTGCGGTTTCCGCGTAAGGGCTGAACGCACCTTCTTTAACCGAGGCGCATTCTTATGGCTCCAATTTTTTTTCGTCGTCTCGGCCCGTACACGGCCGTTTTTCTGCTGCTGAGCCGCGCGGTGCTGGCCCAGGACCCCGCCCCCACCCCGCCGGTGTACCCGGCGGCGGCCGCCACGGCCGCCGACAGCGCCGCGGGCAACACCGACCGGCAACAGTTTGCCAACCCGTCGGTGCTGGGCATGGGCCCCAGCAAGGGCCTGATAGTGCGCTACGAGCGGATGCCGCGCTTCGGGGTGGCGTCATCGGCGAAGGTGGCGGGGCTGAACGATTTCAGCACCGACGCCACCAAAAACGCCCGCCTGTCCATCAAGGGCTATATTCCGGCCTGGAACCGCCCCCACCTGAAAGTCATCGTGGGCCTGAGCTACGAGCGGGAAGAATTTCAATTTGCGCAGCTGCCCACCAACTACGAGCTCTACGACAACATCGAAAACAAGGGCCTGAAAAGCACGGCGGCCCAAATTGCCATTATTCGGCCCATCGACGACGTGCACTGGTACCTGGCCCGCATCAAAGGCGAGCTGAGCGGCGACTACACGTCGAGCGAACTGCGCAAGTCGGACTATACCCGTCTTTCGGCAGAGGCCATTTACGGCTGGAAGCGCAGCGCGAATTTTTCGTGGGGCGTCGGGTTTCAGTACGGCTACACGTTTGGGCGACTCAGTCTGTACCCGGCCGTGATTTACAACCGCACCTTCAACAGCCGCTGGGGCGTGGAGGCGTTGTTCCCGGCCCGCGTCACGATGCGCTACAACGTGTCGCAGAACTCCATCCTCTACGCCGGCTACACCGTCGACGGCTATAATTACATCGTGCGCCTCCGCTCGCCCCTGACCCGCGACGGCCAGCCCGACAAGCGGGCCCTGACCACGCTGGAACTGCGCGAAACAGAAGTAAAATTCCGCCTGCGCTGGGAGCGGGAGCTGCTGAGCTTCCTGTGGATGGGCGCCGAGGCCGGCTACCGCTACAACTACGCGTTCGACGCCTTCGACCGCACCAACGCTGACCGCGAGAAAATCATCGATTCCAAATTCAACGGCGTGCCCTACGCCAGCCTGGAGCTGTTCATCACGCCGCCGCGCAAGCTGCTGGAAAAAGCCGGCGTGCGGCGGTAGAACGAGCACCGGAACGAGTACCCCGAAATTTCATTTCGGCCCGGTAGAACTTCCATCGTTCCCACGGGCCGAAATGAAATTTCGGGGTACTCGTGCTTACCGCCGCCGCTTCAGCTTCTTGAGGTGCTGGTAGGTGGCTTCCTGGGCGCGAATTAGCGGGGCGCCGTCGGTGGGGGCGATGAACTGGTTGTCGAAGTCGCGGGCCTTCACGTTGTCGTGGCGCTGCAAGTCGAGCAGGTGGCGCACTTCGGCCCGCAGCTCTTCGTCGAGGATGGGAAAGGCCACCTCCACGCGCCGGTCGAGGTTGCGCGTCATCCAGTCGGCCGACGACACGTACACTTTTTCCTCGCCGCCGTGGGCGAACACGTACACGCGGCTGTGTTCCAAATAGCGGTCGACGAGGCCGCGCTGGCTGATGTTTTCGCTGAAGCCCGGCTGGCCCGGCACCAGGCAGCCAATGCCCCGCACAATGAGCTCGACCCGCACGCCGGCCACGCTGGCTTCGTAGAGCTTTTCTATCATGCCGCGGTCTTCCACGGCGTTCACCTTGAGGATGACGTAGGCCTTCTTGCCTTTTTTGGCCTGCCTGATTTCGAAGTCGATGAGGGCGTTGAGGCCAGCGCGCAGCCCGAACGGGGCCACCAGCAGCTGCTTGAGCTCGGGCTGGGTGTGCTGGTCGCGCAGGTAGCCAAACACGGCGTCGGCCTCGCGCGTGAGGGCGGGGTTGGCCGTGAAGAGGCCGTGGTCGGTGTACAGCTCGCTGGTGCTTTCGTTGAAGTTGCCGGTGCTGAAGTACGCGTAGTTGCGCGTGGTGTCGTCGGCTTCGCGGCGGGAAATGAGCAGCAGCTTGCTGTGCACCTTCAGCTCGGGCGGCGTGAACAGGACGTTGGCGCCGGCGCGCTTCAGCTTGTCGGCCCAAAACAGGTTGGACTCTTCGTCAAACCGCGCTTTCAGCTCCATCACCACGGTGACCTGCTTGCCGTGCCGGGCGGCTTTGAGCAGGGCTTTCACCACGGCGCTTTTGCTGGCCACGCGGTAGAGCGTGATGCTCACGGCCGACACCCGCGGGTCGGTGGCGGCCTCGCGCAGCAGCCGCGTCACGTAGTCGAACGACTGGTACGGTGGGTGCAGCAGGTGGTCGCGCGCAGCAATGGCGGCCAGCAGGCTGCCCGTGCGTGGCAGCGTGGGGTGCGGCAGGGCCGGCCGCTCGGGGTAATGAAAGCTGGGGTCGTCGAAATGGGGAAAGCCGAAGAAGTCGCGGAAATTGTGGTAGCGGGAGCCTTCCACCAGCTCCTCGTCGGTGATGCCCGTTTTCTGCGTGAGGGCGCGCAGGGTCTCGGTGGGCATTTCGGGGTCGTAGAGCAGGCGGGCCGGAAAGCCGGTAGCGCGCTTGGCCAGGCTGCTGCGGATTTTCTCCATCAGGTCGCCCGACACTTCTTCCTCGATGTCCAGCTCGGCATCGCGGGAGAGCTTGATGGCGCTCACGGTCACGTGCTCGTAAGCAGGAAAGAGCTCGGCGGCGCCCACCCGAATGACGTCGTCGAGAAACAGCACGTACCGCTCCTCGCCCTCGTCGGGCAGGCGCACAAACCGGCTGCCGTGGCGCTTGGTGGGCAGTTCCATCACCAGCACGCGCTCGGCCGGGGCCTTGGCTTTGCCTTTGGCGGCAACGGGCTTGCTGAGGAAAAACGTGAGGTAGACGGTCTGGTCTTTCAGGAAGAGGTGGTGCAGGGTGTCGTCCAGGGCCACCGGCGAGAGCAGGTCGCGCACCTTGTCGCGGAAGTACTGCGCCACCCAGGCGCGCTGCCCCTCGGTCAGCTCGGCCTCGTTGATTAGGTGAATGTGCTGGGCGTTGAGCGCGGGCAGCAGCTGCTCCCGAAACGTGTCCCCAAACTCTTCCTGTTGCCGGGCCACTTCGGCCAGCACTTCGCGCAGCTGGCGCTTGGGCCGCTCGGTGAGCTTGGCGCGGGTCTTCTTTTTGAGCTTCACCAGGCGCCGCAGCGTGGCCACCCGCACCTTGAAAAACTCGTCGAGGTTGCTGCTGAAAATGGCCATGAACTTGAGGCGCTCCAGCAGCGGCACAGCGGGGCTCTGGGCTTCTTGCAGCACGCGGGCGTTGAAGCGCAGCCAGCTCAAGTCACGGGATAGGGTTTCCAAAGGGTGGTAAAAGTTTAAAGTGACGCGTTAAAACCGCTGGCTTCTTGCACAGAGCCAGGGCCCTAATCCATGTAGTCGACTTGTACGACGCGACAAGCAAATGGGCTACTCCCCAGGTTTTAACTCATCTCTTTCCCCTACTCCTCATCCGGCATTTTTTGGGTGGTCGTAGAAGTAGAACTCGGCGTTGGCCTTGCTCACTTGCTCCCACTGGTCGCAGGCAAAATGCAGGCACACCACCGCGGCCGTGGGCATCTCGTTGAAGCTGGTGGGCGACAAGGCATTGGCCGTTTCGGTGATGGTGGGGTTGTGCCCCACCAGCAGCGCCGACCCCGCCGACTCCGGCAGGCTGCGGATAACGGCCAACAGGTCGTCGACCTCAGCCCCGTAAATGCCGGGCTCGACCACAATTTTCTCGTGCGGGTAGCGCATCTCGCGGGCCACCAGCACGGCCGTGCTCATGGCGCGCACGGCGGGCGAGCTCACCACCACGTCGGGGCAAATGCGGCGCTTGGCCAGGGCCTGGCCCATCAGGGGCGCGTCGTCGCGGCCGCGGTCGTTGAGGGGGCGTTCCTGGTCGCTCAGCTCATCGAAGCTCCAGCTGGATTTGGCGTGGCGAAGAAGATAAAGGGTTTTCATAGGGCGAAACTAGGGGCGTTTGGCTTACCCCGAGCATTAGGAAAAGGTTATGGCGACGGCGAGACTAAACTTCCGGCGGCCTGGGCCAGTCCAACGGCTTCAGCGCCAAAAGGCCATGCGCTCACGGGCCAGCTGGCAGCCACTGCCAAACGCTGAAAAACAAGTAGCAAAGCCCGGTTCACGCCGCTTGGCGCACCGCACTGCCTCATGTTCACCTACATCGTGCCCGTATGAAAAACGCTCTCCTTTGCCACTTATTCGGTTTGCTGCTGGTCGGCGTGCTGCTGCCGGAACACGCCCAGGCCCAACGCGGGTACTCCGACGGCTCCGTGACCATGAACCGGGCCAATGGGGTGCTGCAACCCAGCCAGGTAGTGGTGGAAGAATACCTCAACTACCACACCCACCAGATTCCGCTGCCCACCGGGCCGGCCCAAGCCCGGCTTAGCCTGGCCTGGGGCAACCCCGAGGTCTCGGCCACTGATTCGTTGGCGGTGCTGCAGATAGGCATTGCCACCGGTCGGCTGGCCGATTTACGGCAGCGGCCGGCCGTCAACGTGAGCCTGGTGGTGGACTGCAGCGGCTCGATGCAGCAGGACGGGCGCCTGGAGAAAGTGAAGGCCGCCTTGCTGCGGTTTGGCCGCGGCCTGGGCCCGCAAGACCACGTGGCCCTGGTGGCCTACGACTCCGAAGCCCGCGTGGTGCTACCGGCGCAGCTGGCCAACCGGGAAGTATTCGAGCAAGCCGTGAACGGGCTGGCCCTCGGTGGCAGCACCAACCTGCACGGCGGCATGATGCTGGGCTACCAGGAAGCCATGCGCTACCACCAGCCGCTGGGCAGCAGCCGCGTCATTCTGCTCACCGACGGCCTGGCCAACGTGGGCGTCGTCGACCCCGAACAAATCGTGGCCGCTTCGGCCGGCTACACCAAGCAAGGCGTGGAAATATCAACCATTGGCGTGGGCGCCGACGTCAACTTCGCCCTGCTGCAACAGCTGGCCCGCAGCAGCCGTGGCCAGAACCACTTTATCGGGGCCGACCCCGAGGACCTGCGCAAAACCTTCGAGCAGGAGCTGGAAAGCCTGCTCGGCTCGGTGGGCCGGGCCCCGGTGCTGACCCTCACCTACCCGCCCGGCCTGGAGCTGACCGGCCTGCTGGGCTACGCCCCGCAATTGTCGCCGGGCCGCCTGGAGCTGCCCCTCAACAACCTAACGCAGGGCCTGACGCAAGTGGTGCTGGTGAAATTCCGGGTGCGCGGTGCAGCCAAAGCTGCCCTACCCGTAGAGGCCGCGCTGCGGTACACTGCCGCTCAAGGCGAGGCCGTCCTGCTGAAGGAGCAAGCCGAGCTGCGACTGCAACGGCGGGCGCGGGCGTTCGACCAAGCCTTGAGCAACCATGAAGTGCGCAAGAACTACCTCATCGGCTACCTGGCCACCCAACTCAAAGAGCTGGCCCGCCTCAGCGAAGCGCAGCAATTGCCCCAAGCCGTGGCCGTGGGCCAAACCGCCCTGCAAGTAGCCGACCGGCTCTACCCCCGCGGCGCCGACAAAGACGTGCAGCGCGTGCGCGACATTGTGGCCAGCAACGTGCTACGCGCCCAACAAGCCGCACTTTAAGGGCAAACGCGACGGCCGTTGCACCCGCCAGTAAGCGAGAGCTCCTGCTAAGAGCGCAGCGCGGTCAACTAAACGCTATATTGGCTTCATGACCCCGACTCCTCCCGATTACCAGCACCTGCTCACGGCTGTAAAGCAGCGCGTGCGCGAGGCCCAGTACCGCGCCCTGCAACAAGTCAATCAGCAGCAAATTCAACTTTATTGGGACCTGGGCCAGCTCATTGCCGAGCGTCAGCAAGAACACGGCTGGGGCAAAGGCGTGGTCGAGAACCTGGCCAGCGACCTGCAAAAGGAGTTTGCAGGCATGAGCGGATTTTCGGTGCAGAACCTCTGGTACATGCGCCAATTCTATTTGGAATACAGCACCAATGAAATTCTCCAACCAGTGGTTGGAGAAATCAGCTGGGCCAAGCATCTACTCATCATGGGCAAGTGCAAAGACCCACAAGAACGGCTGTTCTACATTCTGCAAACCCGGAATAATAATTGGACCAAGGCCGTGGTGGCCCAGCAATTGAAAGCCCAGGCCTACCAAAAAACGCTCAACGCCCAGCACAACTTCGCCGATACTCTGGCCTCGGCCCAGCTTCCCGCCGCTACGCTGGCCCTGAAAGACGAGTATACCTTCGGCTTACTGGCCCTCACGCCGGAGCACTCCGAATACGAGTTGGAGCAGGCCCTGCTGGGCAACGTCCGCCGCTTCCTCATCGAGATGGGCGGCGATTTTACCTTCATCGGCAACCAGTACCGACTGGAGTTGGAGGGCCAAGAGTATTTCATCGATTTGCTGCTCTTCTACCGCGAGCTGCAATGCCTCGTGGCCGTGGAGCTGAAGATTACCGAGTTCCAGCCGGAATACGCCGGCAAGATGAACTTCTACCTTTCCCTGCTCAACGAGCGGGTGAAAAAGCCCCACGAGCAGCCCAGCATCGGCATCATCATCTGCCAAAGCAAGCAGCGCACCGTGGTCGAATTTGCCCTGCGCGACGTTAACAAGCCCATCGGCGTGGCCACCTACACCCTCACCGACACGCTGCCGGCCGAGCTGCGCCCCTTCTTCCCCAGCAACGACGAGCTGGTCCGGCGGCTCGACGCCCGTGGCCGCCGCCCTGCAAACCCCGGCGGGCGCAACGCACTGAAATTACTTAATTGTAAATGTGGGGCGGTTGGCTAAGTAGAGCCGTTCTGCTGCTACGGTGCAGTAGCGCGACCGTGGTATTGCGGGAAGCCCGTGCCCGGCAACGCTACGCCGGGTTGTCGGCGTCGCCCATCTTGCCGCCGTCGTTCGCGGCACTGGAGGCAGCGCCTCCAGTGGCGTAGTCTGACTTGTCGGCGGTGGTGTTCTTCGTTTGGTTTTTGCGCTCGTTGTCGGGGCCACCGCCCGTATTGTTGGACTCGGCATTGGGCTCGTCGCCGCGGTGGCTGCTGCCGCGGGAGTTGTTGGCGTTGGGCGCTTGGTTGTTGGCATCGCCGGCGTCGTTGCCGTGGTTGCCGCCGTGGTGGTCGGCGCTGGCGCCCACGGTGGGCGCGGTCATGTCGCGGTGGCCCTGCTGCTGGCCGGCCAGGCCGTGGGCGTTTTCGGGCGGGCGGCGTCGGTGCCGTCGTTGGCGACATCGGCTTGGGTGCGGCGGTGTTCGTTCTGGCTCATGAGTAGAAGCTGAAATGGGTGGAAAGGAACAAACGTATACGGCCGGCCTGAGCCCTGGTTCAGGCACAATAGCTAGGTTAATGTCAGCTAACCCATTGGCTAGTTGCGCTTGAGCTTATCAGAGCGACTAGTGAAGCAATCCATAGCCACCGCTTCCCCAGCGGCCGGAGTGGTGGCCAAAGTCGGAGAATCTGACGCAGGCTGGCGCGCGTCTGCGCGTTCATCCCTCCCCTCCAAAAGACAACCGGTTTTTGGAGGGGAGGGAGTTCACGAAACCCATCCTCAGTGGGTGTTTCGTAAACTCTGATTCGTAGACGGGTTTCTTAAACTCGCCATGTTCTGCAGTAGCTTGCAGGCACTTGGTAGCGGGTCATTGCTGGTGGTTTGCCGAAACGAGGGTATGTTTGCGCCATGCTACCTAGGACGTGGGACCCCGAGTTCGTGAGCCAATGGGTCACGCCGCATCACTTGCTCGTGATGGGCGCCAATTACTTGCGGGCGCCTGCTGGGGAACAGGCGGGGTTCAACCGCTGGGTGGCCGCCGCGTTGGCCGCGTTGGACGAGGGCGTCGTCCAGCGCCTGCTCCACGGGTACTGGCGGGAGCAATTGGTGGGCAGCTTGGCTGTGTGGTCTGAAAGGCTGGCACCAGTTTGGCCCGGCCATTGGCGAGCGCTTGGTGGCCAGCAAGACGTGTTTTGCTGGGGAAGGCCACAGTTTTGCGCTCGCGTGCTTTGCCTCGGATGCCGCGGCGGCCCACCTGACCCATTACCTGGAAAAATACCTGCCCCGCCCGGACCTGCAGTACGACCAGGAGTGGGCAATGCCGGCATTGCTCTGGATTGATGAGCAGCGAAACACGACCCACGCGCGCCCCTTCATGGCCGCGGGCGGCTTGTGGGAGCGCTACGGTTCCACCCGCGAGCAGCACGCCGCCAAACATGGGTATACGTCCCCGACGAGCAAGTGCATCCCACGTTTCCGGGCCGCCATGGCCTATTGCCACACGCACTTCCAGGCGAAGTGAGCCCGTTCAGCGAAACGGTCGTGGCTGTTGCAGAAGTCGGGTTAGGTGAATGTGCTTCTGCGTATTCTCGTCACGATTGCCCAAGTTGGCGTTTCGGTGCGCCTATTTCGTCGGCAAGCGCGAGTATTGACCGCCAGCAGGGGCCGAGGCAGGGCCACGGCCAGGCTCAGTTGCCGCTGGGGCCGGTACTTGAGCAGCTTTTTAAGGTTGTAAGCCACGGCCGTGAGCAGCATCGTTTTGTGGGCGCCAGCCAAGCCGCGCACGTTGAGCCGGCGCAGGCCGTAGTGCGGCAGCAAGTGGCCGAAGACGGGCTCGACCGTGCCCTGGCGGACCCGGCGCAGGCGCTGGCCGCGCCGGGTCTGCTGGCGCTGCCAGGCGCGGCGGTAGGCCGCGTCGTAAATCGTGCGGGTAAGTTGTTTGCGCTTGGCCCCGGGCACGCAGGTGGACTTGAGGGGGCACTGCTGGCAGTCCGAGCAGGTGGCCCAGTAGATTTTTTGCCAGGTGCCGTCGGCCCGGGCATCGTACTTGCGAAACGAGAGCACCTTGCCCGCCCGGCAGTGGTAGACGTCCCGCGGGGCATCGTAGGTGAAACCGTCGATTTCGGCCTTGTATTGGCCAAAAACGGGTATCCAGGCCGTTATCTGCGCGGCTTCGAGCAAGGCGTAATTCGAGCCGTTCGCGTAGCCGGCATCGGCCAGCAACTCGCGTAAGGGCAGTTCGTTGGCGCGCAGCCGCTGCTGCAAGCCCGTGAGCAACTGGGGCAGGTGCAGGCTGTCACGCCCATCGGCCAAGTCGGCCTGTACGTGGCTGATGACGCCGTGGGCCGTGTCCACGGCCAGACTGCAGAGGAAGTTCAGGGCCCGGACCTTGCCGGGCTTGACGGAGATGCGCGCGTCGGGGTCGGTGGGCGAGTAGTGGGTCTTGTTGCTGAGCAGCCGCGCCTGCTCGTGCCGCGCGCCCAGCGCGCCGGTCTGCGCGCCCTGCCGCCGGCGCTGCCCCGTGGCCAGCTGGCGCAACTGGTGGGCCGGGGCCGTCACCACCGAGCCCACGGCGGGCGTTTCCTCACGGCCGCTCAGGTGGGGCCCGGCAGGCCCGGCGGCCTGTTTTTCGCGCACGGCTTCCAGCGACGCGTTGGCCTTGACCGGCGCGGAGTCGACAGCCTGCGTGTCGCCGGCCACCAGCCCCCGGGCCACGCACTGGGCAAAGACGTGGTCGAAGAGGCGCTCAAACACCACCGCCGGCAAGCGCTGGCGGGTGCGGCTCACGGTCGAGTGCCAAGGCAATTCCTCGTCCACCTCGTAGCCCAGGAAATACAGAATGTCGAGCCGCAGGGCGCAGTGCTCGACCAGGCGCCGGTCGCTGACCAGGTTTTCCAGCCGGCCTACGAGCACGAGCTTGAAGAACACGACCGGGTCGAGCGAGGGCTGGCCCGTGTGGCTATAAAGGGCCTGCGTTTCCGCGTAGAGAAACGACCAGTCCACCACCCCGGCCAGGCGCCGGTACAGATTGTGGGGCGGGACCCGTTCGGAAAGCCGAAAGCGGACCACCTCTTTGTCGAGAAATAGCTTCTTGCCTTGCATCTTCCTGCTACGAACCCGGGTTCTGCAACAGCCACGACCCTTTCAGTAAACTTTGGAGATGCATACGCCCCAATACGTCATGGTCCTGACCACCATCCGCTGGATGGCCTCTCCGGCCGCGCTCCAACTGGCGCGGTTCGCGGGTGCCCCCGTCGAGAACGCGGACGAACTGGCCCTGGATTGGGACGATGCCTGGCGCATGGCCGAGGGCTTGCTGGCGGGCCGGGAAATCACGGCTTCCGCCTACGCCGCCCTGACCCGCGTCCACGACGAGCTGGGACGCATCCCCCCGACCTCGGACCTGTGGTCGGACGAAGCACTGGCGCACGACCCGCGCTGGGAACGGTTCCGCGCGGCCGCCCGGGCCGTGCTGGGGCAACTCGGGGAACCCTACCAAGACCCCAACATCGACGAGGCCCAAGAGGGCGGCTTTCACAGCGTCGTGGTGTTTTAACGCTCGTGGCTGTTGCAGAAGTCCTAACTGGGTTCAGAAACACGGAAGGTGCGTGATGAAGGACGTGTAAAAACGTCGTTTGGGAATGTTTTTAGCGGTGGTCGGCTCGTCGAGCTTCCCTGAACTGTGCCGCTCGGAGTTCTGCAACAGCCACGGTCGTTTGAGCAAAATTCTGGTTTATTTGCTTTTTCTCCTCCCCCGCGCTTTATGTCATTTCTCCACCCCGCTACCTGGGCCTTGCTGGGTGCCCTCCTGCTCCTGGCCCTGCGGGGGCAGGGCCAATCGGCACCGGATTCGCTCGCGCAGCTGTTGCGGGCGGAGCCCCCGGACACGGCGGCAGGGCCGAACTGGCGGCGGGTGGCCCTGGGCCCGCGCCATGCCGTGCGCTTGCCGCCAGGCGGAACCAACACCCGAACCGGCACCATTGACTCCGACATGGGCGAGTTGCGCACCCCCAACCTGGTGGTGCGCTACGACGCGGGGGGCATGGCGGGCACCCGCCTCCTGTCCCGGACCCGGCTGCGGGCCCAAAACCAGGCGCTGCTCGACGCCCACGTGGTGGATTACTGGGCCACCGTGCCCGCCTACGGCTACTTGATGAGCGCCGCCTCCATGTGGGACTATTTAGGCCACAAGCGGCCGCCTCCACTGCAGGACCCGCAAGTGAGCGAACCGTACCGGTCCAACCTGGCCTCCTTCATGGCGTACCGCGAGTGCGCCCGCACCGACGGCCTCGTGACCCTGGGCTTGCGGCAGGGGGCCGACGGCCCCGAAGCCGTCGCGACCGTCTACGTCGAGGGGGGAAGGGGCCCTTTTCCCGAAACGGCCAACTTCTCGGCCGCCGTGAAGACGCGGGCCCACCTGCGCGAATTTCTCCAAGTGGTCTGCAGCTACACCCGTGCGCGCACGCCCTAGCGTAGGGCAGTCCGGGAAGGGGCCCCCGCAAGGGCCATCCATTTGCTGCGCCGCCGAACTGCTTTGACAGCGCCGCCCCACATAAAACCGTGTTCAAGAAAAGGGTCCAAATAGAATAACGAGCGTTAAGTTTGCTCGGAGGTCGTTTTCACGGTTGCATATGGAAGCCAGCAGATTCTATCGGGTGGAATTGAATGGGGAACAGGTCGCCGTGGGAGACGTCGAACTGGCGGCCCTGCGCAAAGACATCTTGCTCTACTTCGACACCAACCTGGACGAGCCGGTCTGCACCTACATGCCGGCCGACCAGTTCACCCTGCCGTACTGGCGGTATCTCTCGCTGGGGTTTTCCCAAGAATGGGCGGAATCGGTGCACTACCAGCGGCTGGTTGAAGAAAGCTGCGTGGCCCTGCTCAACGGCATTGCCCTCGAACTGCTCGACGAACCCCTGGGCCTCATCCGCAAGCATTGGCGGCAAGAGTCCCTCGAAACCCTGCTGCAGTACGTGGAGCACTACCGGCCCTCGTCGGCCAAACTGGCCCCGGCCCGGGGCCACTTGGTGCGGACCTTGACCTTTATCCTAAACTTGACCGAAAGCGACCTCGACCCCCAGGACCGCTGCTTGCGCAACCGAGACCATCTACCGGGCGCCAATTGGATAGCGGAAGAGATTGTCCGGGCCTACTACAGCTGGCGGCTAACCATAAACAAAGGCGCATAAACACTGCTTTAGTGTTCAGCGAAAGGGTCGAAACGGCGAAGGAAACTTCTCCTGCTTTATCCTGCCCAACATGAACGAAGCTAACTATCGGCCCATTATAGAGGCTTATCTTGGTCAGCAGTTGTCGGTTGATGCGTATATCACAGCCTTTATGCGTCAGTGGAAGAACGACCGTGATGCCCAACAGCCGACCTCGCAGCAGACTACTTCAGACACCCTCTTTGCTCGGATGATGGACCGGCTTTTCACTAGCTGCGATTGTTACGACGAAAACCCGGAAGGCCCCGTTGGAATATCGGAGTCAACGCTTCGGGATGAGGTTGCCCTTTTTCATCCCATTTTGTGGGATTAAGGCACCCATTTCCTTTTCAGGCTACGTCCAAGAAAACGGTGTTTTATTTACTTTCTCTCTCTTTTTTAAGCGATTAAGCCAAATTCATGTTCGAACCACTGCTCTATAAGGCAATTGCTTGAGAAACGCCGCAAGCGGCCCGATTCGGCACGTTCGCCAACGGCCCTGACGAATGGCCGCTTAACGCCAACGCTTGCCCAGGTGCCGTACGAAACGAAAAACACCCGAGAGCACACCGGTTAGAAAGGGAAACAAAAAAATAAGCAGCTGATATTCCTTGGTGATATCCAGCACGCGCTCGGTTGCGGCCCAAACGCCGATTAAAATTAATCCCACTGCCAGACACATGCCCCACCCGTAGTTCTGGAGGCTTTTCCCTAACAATAACCGAAGCGAGACAACATAGTAAGGGACCAAAACGAGGAAGGCGACGATGTTGAAAAGAAAAGAAATGGGAGCCATTTCATCCAGCAGAAGAAGGGACATTAGCGCGCGGTAGGAGAAAAGGGTAATTCAAATGAACGAGCCATTCGTGCACGCAGCTACTGTTCAACCTAGATTTCTTTTTTGAACACCTCATGGCATCCAAGCAACGGCCTCGAAAACGGCGTTTTCAAGGGCTTTTCGGAGAGAGTGATGGACACCACTACCGGTAAGAAAACGCTTAACGTGCCACATTTTCTGTTTTCTGAGATGCCCCTTACCTAGAGCCAATCTATTGGTAACAATATGAAGAAGCCCCCAGCCACTCACGCAGCCGGGGCTTCTTGCATCTACCCAACGCTACCGCTCCCGCTTTTGGTCGAGTAAGGCTTTGCCACCACGTCCCGCGTCCACAACCGCGCGGGCCTGCTGATACTCGGCCACCAGCTCGGGCAGGGCGCTTTGCAGGTTGGGCACCGCACGGCGAGGCGGTTCAGGGCGGCGCGGGCTTCGGCCAGGTGCTGTACTGCGGCTTCGCAGAGCACGCTGCCGTTGGCCATCTGCCGGCAGGCCGCCCCGATGAATTCCGCGCTGCTACTGCATCGAAGCGGTGCCTCCAAGCTTATCAGCCCACAAAAAAGCCCCGACCAACCGGCCGGGGCTTTTCTCATGTCACCGAAGCGAAGCCGCTCTATTGCAGCACCACTTTCCGGGTCAGCACTTCGCCGCCGGCCTGCACGCGCAACGTGTAGAGGCCGGCAGCCAAGCCGCGGGTCGAAACGGTGGTTTCGCCACCGCGCGCCAAGGGCTGGCGGGCAGCTACCTGGCCCAGCGCGTTCAACAGCTCCACCGAACCGGTGGCGTTTAAGTGGCTCAGGCGCAGGGTGAGCTGGCCGGTGTTGCTGGGGTTGGGGTACGCCACCAGGGCGTTGGTTTCGGCTTTGGCTTTGGTGCCCAGCACCGCTGAGGCGCTGATGGTGAAAGCGCCCTGCGTATCGGAGCTGTTAAAGCCGCTCACCGCCACGTAGTAGCGCGTGCCAGCCGTGAGGCCGGGCACCACCACCGGGGCAGCAAAGGCGGTGTTGCTTGCCCCCGAGCCCTGGCAGAATACCTCGTTGAAGGGGCCCGCTGCGCAGTCGGCGGCGCTGAACACGCGCACCGTACCGGCCGCACTGCCCGTGAGCGTGAGGGTCGTGCTCGTGCCGCTGGGCGTGAACGAGAACCATACGTCCTTGGGCAGGTTGCCGCCCGAGCAGGCCGGCGTGCTGATGCCGTTCTGAATGCTGGTGCCGGCGCCGCTGTTTGAGCCGTTCACGGGCGTGGCGCCCAAAGCCACGGCGGCGCAGGGCTCGTCGTTGGCGGGGGTGGGCTGCACGAAGGTCACGGTCTGGGTGTTGTTGCTGGCGTTGCCGTCGGGGTTGCCGTTGGGCAGGCTGCCGGTCACGGTCAGGGTGTTGTTGCCGCTGGGGGCCACCACGCCCTGCGTGAAGGCGAGCTGCTGGGTGGCCGCCACGGCCAGCGTCAGACCCGTGAAGTTCTGCACCACGGGCGTGCCGCCGTTCAGGGCGTAGCTCAGCGTGACGGACGTGAGCACCGAAGTGCCGCCGTTGCGAATGGTGACGCGCACGGTGTTGGCGGTGGGCAAGGCGGGAGTCACGGGCGCGTCGATGCTCACCACGGCCACGTCGTCGGAAGTCGGCGAGAATTCAATGGCGCCAATGTCAGGCGGGCTGGTGCGCAACACGTTGGCAAAGTCACGCGGCACGCGGGCCAGGGCCACGCCGGCGCCGTTCAGCACCACCGAGCTGGGTTGTAGGTTGCCGGTGGCTGCGCCTGCAAACTGCGGGTTGGCTTGCACGCTGTTCTGGTCGTAAGTGGGGTTGGCGGCGCGCCAGTTGGCCAGCGTGGCGTAATCCTGGGTGGTGGTAGCGGCCGGGCCCACGTGGCCGGTGTAATAGTTGGTGCCCGTGCCCACGTACAAGTCGTTGTAGTTCGTGACGATGGTCGAGGTAGGAGTCAGGAAAAACAGGGCGAAGCGTTTGCCGGTGCCGGTACGCGTCACGCTGAAGACGTTATTGCGGATGTCGATGCCCGTAGCCAGCGTGGTCTGGTAGAAGCCGTACGCCAGCGTAGTGCCCAGAAACACCTGGTCGTCCAGCGCAATGGTGTTCTGGTAATAGCGGGCAAAGTCCGACCCGCTGTTGTAGATGCCGTACTGCGTGCCCGCGCCGGTGAAGTTGTACACCAGGTTGTTCACGAAGTCGTTCTCCGTGCCCGCCGTCGCGTCGCTGGTCGTGATGTACAGCCCGTAGCCCGCCCCCGTGTCGCCGGGGTTGCCGGTAAACGGGTCATGGATGCGGTTGCGCTCCACGGCCGCACCCACGTTGCCGGCCAGGTACACGCCGTAGAAGGTGCTCACGTTGGTGCGGGTGCTGCGGTGCACGTTGTTGTCCAGCACGCGAGCACCGCTGGCGCTCTCCACGTCGATGCCGTAGGTGTAGAAGTCGCGCACCTCGTTGCCCGTCACGCGGTTGCCCACGCTGCGCGCCGTCGCGCTGGTGCCGGTCATGATGATGCCGTAGTAGCCACCGCTGATGACGTTGTTCTCAATGCGCAGGTTGTTAGCGTTGCCCGCCGAGGAGGCCGAAGTCAGCGTACCGCTGGCCGCGATGCCCGCATTGGCCGTGCTCGAGGTAGCCACGGCCGAAGCGCGAATCACGCAGTTGGCCACACGGTTGTTGTCGGCCTGGGCCACCAGATGCACGCCGATGCCATACGTGGCGGCCGTCGACTGGTCAATGGTCAGGTTGCTTACCGTCACGTAGTCCGTGCCGTTCAGCAGAATGGCCGCGGACTGCGCCGAAGTGCCCGTGTACGTCAGGGTCTGCTTGCTGGCCCCCCCGTCGATGACAATGGTGTCAGTGGCGCTCACGCCCGTTACGGCGCCCAACGCGAACTGCTCGTTGTAGGGGCCATTCAGCACGTTGATGCGCACTGGGTCGGCAATGCCGGCCGAATTAAGAGCCGTCGCCGCGTCGGCGAAGCTGGCGAAGTTGGTGCCGCCCGTGGGCGCGTTTTTGTTGATGGTAAACGTGCCGGCCAAGGCCGTGTACACCGTGGCGCACTGCGCGTTGTTGGCGGCATTCACGTCCACGTTGCCATTGGGCAAGCTGGCGGTCACGCACACACTATTCGGCCCCACGGCCAGTACGGGCGACGTGGTGAAGGTGAGGGCCTGGGCGGCGCCGGCAGCCAGCCCGCCGGTCAGCGTGAAGTTTTGCACCACCGGCGTGCCGCCGTTTAGTGCGTATTCCAACCGCACGGTGTTGAGCGCACTAGAGCCGTTGTTGCGCACGGTCACGGTCAGGGTTTTCGCCCCGGTTGTGTTTGGCGAAGTCGGCGAGTCGATGCTCACCAAGGCAACGTCGTCGGCCGCCGGCGCAAACTCGTAGGCGCCCAGGTCGGGCGCCGTCGTGCTGCGGGCCGCGCCAGTAAAGTCGTTGGGCACGCGGGCCAGCGGGGTAGCCGCGCCGTTGAGGGGGCTGGCCGTGGGCCGGAGGTCGCCGGTGGCCGGGCTCACAAACTGCGGGCTGGCCTGCACGCTGTTCTGGTCGTAGACGCCGCTGTTGGCGGTGCGCCAGTTGGCCAGCGTCCCAAAATCGGCGGTGCCGTAGCGGCCGGTGAAATACGTGGCGCCGGTGCCGGTGTAGAGGTCGTTGTAGTTGGAGGCGATGGTCGACCCGGCGGTGTTGAAGCCCATGGCGGTTTTGTCGCCGGTGCCCCCGGTGCGCGTCACGCTGAAGATGTTGTTGCGGACGTCAATGCCCGTGGCAATGGTGGTTTGGTAGAAGCCGTAGGTGGTTTGGGTGGTGCCAGCGCCGGTTTGGTTGTCCAACGACACCGTGTTGTGGTAATAGCGGGCAAAGTCCGACCCCACGTTGTAAATGCCGTACTGCGTGCCCGCGCCGGTGAAGTTGTACACTAGGTTGTTCACAAAGTCGTTCTCCGTGCCCGCCGTCGCGTCGCTGGTCGTGATGTACAGCCCGTAACCGGTGCCCGTATCGGCGGGGTTGCCGGTAAACGGGTCATGGATGCGGTTGCGCTCCACGGCCGCACCCACGTTGCCGGCCAGGTACACGCCGTAGAAAGTGCTCACGTTGGTGCGGCCAAGGCGATGCACGTTGTTGTTCAGGATGCGGGCGCCGCTGGCGCTCTCCACGTCGATGCCGTAGAAATAAAAGTCGCGCACCTCGTTGCCCGTCACGCGCACGCCGGTGCTGCGGTTGGTGGTGCTGGCCCCGGTGAGTATCACCCCGTAGTAGCCACCGCTGATGACGTTGTTCTCGATGCGCAGGTTGTTGGCGTCGCCGGCCGAGGTGGCCGAAGTCACCCCGCCGCTGGCCGCGATGCCCGCATTGGCCGTGCTGGACGTGGCCGTCGCCGGCGCCTGAATCACGCAATTGGCCACGCGGTTGTTGTTGGCCTGGGCCACCAAATGCACCCCAATGCCATACGTAGCGCCCGCCGACACATCAATGGTCAGGTTTTGCAGCGTCACGTAGTCCGTGCCGTTGAGCACCACAGCCGCCGGCTGGGCCACCACGCCGGTGTAGGTCAGGGTTTGCTTGGCGGCGCCGCCGTCCACCACAATGGTGTCGGTGGCGCTCACGCCCGTCACCGCGCTCAGCGAGAACTGCTCGGCATACGGCCCGTTCAGCACGTTGAACCGCACCGGCGCCGAAATACCCGACGTATTCAGGGCCGTGGCCGCCGCCGTGAAGCTGACAAAGTTGGTGGCGCTGGCCGGCGCGTTTTTGTTGATGGTGTAGGTGCCCGCCAGCTGCGCGTAAGCGCCTGGCCCGGCCATTAACAGGAGGGCAGTGGCCAGCCAACGGCCGCGCCCCGGCTTTGAGCGGTGGGCTGCCCGGGCCATGGTTTCTTCAGGAGTATTTGTTTGCATGTGGGATGAGAAAGAGAAAGGGGAAAAATATATAGTAGTAAATTTGAATATACTGCTTTGCGAATTTTGTAAAACAGTCCACCATAGTTACCGCTATTTTATTAAAACAGCAATAAACCAAGGTTTAATCTGTTTTTAACAGAATGCCTATGAATTGCTGAGTTTAAAACTTTTTCAACAAATGCCCGGCCTGTTTCAAAGGATTTTGCAACGAGCTAGTCTTTTTTGACAAAAGCTTAACAACAGGCCCAGTCGATGCCATCAAAAAAAGCCCCGACTGTAGAGCCGGGGCTTTTCGAAAGCAACAGGATGCGGATGACAGGCGCTATTCTTTCACGAAACGCTGGTGCGTGGTGGTGCGGCCGTCGCTCACGGTGAGCAGGTAAATGCCGGCGCGCAAGGCGGCTACGTTCAACTGGCCGTCGGCAAACGTCAGGCCGCGTACTTCGCCCCCGCGCAGGTCAAACACACGCACGCTGATGGGCTGCTCCAGGTCCGCGTCCACGGGGCGGGCTATGCGCAACACATCGGTGGCCGGGTTCGGGAACAAGGTGTACTGCCCGGTAGGGCGGCCGCTCTGGCGGGCCGCCACGCTGCCCTCGGTGCGGGCCACGCCGCCGCCCACGTTCAGGGTGTAGTCTTCGGTTTCGCCGTAGCCGTAGCTGCCGCAGCTGGTGGTGCCGCTGGCGTCGCTCAGCACCACGCGCAGGCGCACGGCACCGTTCTTGGCACCACTAGGCACCGTGAAGCTGGCCGAGCGGGTGGCGGCGGAAGTGCTGCCCGCCGCCGACACGATGAGCTCGCCGGCATCGGTGAACACGCCGTTCTGGTTCCAGTCGGCGTAGGCTTTCACGTACTCCGTGTAGGCGCTGCCGGCGTAGCCCGTCGAGAAGCTCAGGGTGTAGGTGGAGCCGGCCGCCACGCTGGTGCTCAGGGCCGTGCCGTTGTAGTAGCCGCCATCAGCGCCCGAAGCGCGGTTGATGCTGCCCACTTGCACCAGGTCCAGCCATTCGTAGGCCACGCTGCTGCCTTTGCTGGCGCAGTAGGTGGGCGTGGTGGGGGGCGGCGTGGTGGTGCCCGGAGCCGTGCCGCCGAGCGAGGTTTTGAGCGAGGCGCGGGCGCCGCCGCTGGCAAACAAGGCGTTCATGCGGCTGCTCTGGCCGTTCGAGAACATGTACATGCCGCGGTCGTCGGTGTAGTCCATGTAGTTCATGAACATGTCGCTGGTGTTCGAGCACGAAGGGTTGGGGTAGGTCGGCACGCCGTAGTTTTCATCGGCTTGATTGGGCGTATCCGATACTTGGTCCGAGCCGGTGCAGGCCGTTCCGTCATCGCCCCAAATGTGGAACAGGTTCAGCCAGTGGCCCACTTCGTGCGTGCCCGTCCGGCCCAGGTTGAAGGGCGCAGCCGCCGAACCGCCCTTGCCAAAGGCCGAAGTCCGAATTACGACGCCGTCGAGGGCCGCCGGGCCGCCCGGAAACTGCGCGTAGCCCAGCGTGCCGCCCGCCAGGTTGCACACCCACAGGTTGAGGTACTGGCTGGTGTTCCACGGGTCGGAGCCGCCGTCGCTGCTGCGCTTCATGTACTCGTAGAACTGCCCCGTGTTGGGGTTGTCCACCGGCCAGCTGGTGCGGGTGGTCGACTTGCGGACGATGCCCGTGGTGGCGGCGCCCGCCGGCGTGCGCTTGGCCAGGGTAAAGGCAATGTTCACGTTGGCCGCGGCCGCGGCAAAAGCCGACGGCACGTTGGCCGCGTCCGCGTTTAGCTTCTGGAAATCCTCGTTGAGCACCGCAATCTGTGAGGCGACTTGGGCGTCGGAAATATTCTGGGCCGCGGTGTTGTACAACACGTGCACCACCACCGGAATGGTGAGGGTAACGGCCGAGGTCCGCTGCGCCGACGTGGCGGGCTGAGCCGCGTACTTCTGGGCCTGCGCGTTGATGGCGGACATGCGCTGGGCCAGGGTGGGGTCAGCGGCCAGCTGAGCCGCCAGTACTTCCATGCTGGCGCAGGTGCGCTTCAGCGGAATGGCACTTGTGCTGCCGGCGGGCGCGGCGCGGTTGGCATCCTGTGCCAAGGTGGGAGTGGTGCTGCAAGCCAAGCTCAACAGGCCCAGCGTGACGGCGTAAATGTTTATTCTCATACAGTGGAAAAAGAAATGAATGGGGGTTAGTAGAAAAGTGAAAAAGAAAAATGAATTCGTTCAGGAAGGCAGTAGAAGTAAAAAGAGCTGCCCGTGGTGGGCAGCTCTTTTGCTAACAGGAGGGGCAGTACTGCAGCTCCAGGGCTTGGGTTACTCCTTTTCGAAGCGCTGGTTCACCACCTGGCCGCCGCTGGCGATGCGGACGTGGTAGAGGCCCTTGGGCAGCGAGCCCACTTCTACCTGGCCATTGCCGTTGTAGCGGGCCTGGGTCATTTCGCGGCCCTGCATGTCGAACACGCGCACCGAGGAGGCTCCGCGCGCAACAGTGGCCGTTAGGTCCACGTTCAGCACGTTGGCGGCGGGGTTGGGGTAGAGGGTGGCGGGCGCGGCGGCCACATTGCGCAGGGCTACGCCGCCCTGCGAGCTGAGCAGCGACGCGCGGGCGCCGCCCGTGCCGAAAAGAGCTTCCATGCGGCTGGCCTGGCCGGCGGTGAACATGTACATGCACCGGTCATAGGTGTAGTCCATGTAATTCATGCTCATGTCGCCCTGGTTGTTGCAGGTAACTTTCGGAAACACGGGGCAGCCGCCGTTGCTGGTTTGCTGGGTGGGGGTGTCGGCCACCAGGTCGTTGCCGCACGTAGCATCGCCCCAGATGTGGCGCAGGTTCAGCCAGTGGCCCACTTCGTGCGTGGCCGTCCGGCCGCCATCGTAGTTGGCCGCCGCGCCGCCGGGCGTCGAGGAGTACAGACACACCACGCCGTCGGTGGCAGCCGGGCCACCGGGAAACTGCGCGTAGCCGAGCAGGCCGCGGCCCAGGTTGCAAAGCCAGAGGTTGAGGTACTGGTCGCGGGGCCAGGCGTTGCTGCCGCCCCTGCTGCTGGACTTCACGGCATCGTTGCTGCTAAACGAGCGGGTTTTGGTGGCCACGCGCAGCACGCCGGTGGTGGCGCGGCCGCTGGGGTCGCGCTTGGCCAGCACAAATTGCACGTTGGTAGCCGAAGCCACGCCGGTAAAAGCACCCGGTATCTTGCTGGCGTCGGCGTTGGTTTTGGCAAAGTCCTCGTTCAGCACCCGAATCTGGGCGTCAATCTCGGCCTGCGACACGTTTTGGGCGGCGGTGTTGTACACCACGTGCACCACCACCGGAATCACCACGGGCGTACCGGCCGTGACGCGCTGCAGCATGGCGGGCTGCGACATGTAGCGCTTGGTTTGGGCTTCGATGGCCGCCATGCGCTGCGACATGGCCGGGTCGGTCGCCATTTGGGTTTCGAACACCTCCATGGTGGCGCAGTTGCGCCCCCCGCCCGGGTTGTCGTTGCTCACCACCGGAGCGACGCGGTTTTCAAGGATTTCGGCGCGGCCGGGCTGCGACTGCGCACGGCCAGCCTGAGCATGGGAAAACAGCGGAGTGGCGCAGCCCAACAGGGCCAGCGCCGAAGCGTAAAGTTTGTTCATAAATGAAATGTGGTGGGAAAAAGTGTGGAATATTCAGACTGACAATGTAGGAGAATTTTTTCTAAGAAGCCACAACGCTAAAGCTGCCGAAATCGCAACAAATCGGAAGTGGAAGGCGAATTTGGTTGCAATATGCACAATCAAAAACCCTATTTTCCGCATGAATTCGCAATGCATCGCGTCTACGCAGACCCTCTCCGGGACGTTGTGGTCGGCGGGGGCTTTACTGGAAAGTTTATGATTCTCCCTGGAATTTCATAATTCAATGGTTCACCGCAAACTGAAGAGCTTAACTGCTTTCTTGCTGCGCAAAAAAAGCCTCTGAACGTAGTCCAAAGGCTTTATCGGAATGAAAAAAGCAACTTACAGCGGCCTAAGAATCGGCGGGTGCCTGCCGGTCCGACGCCTTGAGCATCCGACCGATTGTTTGCTGCGCCTTTCCTCTCGAAAGCGCTACCGATAACCGGTCGGACGCCTAAGCTGTGTAGACAACAAACCAAGAGCCCGTCATGCAGAGCGCAGCGAAGCATCTCGCCCGCCACCAGTAATTACTTACTGCACGCGAGATGCTTCGCTGCGCTCTGCATGACGGGCTTTTTTCAAGACTCTTTATGTCCACACACCCTAGGGCGTCGGACCGGGCCAGGGGCGGGAAACCAGTGGCGAAACGGGTCTAGAACAGGAAGTCGAACCCGACGAAAACAAGCTTCTCCTCCCCCACCGAGTAGGTGGCGTTGATGACGGCTTGCTTGAGAATGTCGAAGTACACGCCGCCGCCAAAGCCGCTGTGAAAAGCCGAGATGCCGGTGCGCACGTCGTTGCCGGAATACACGCGGCCAAAGTCAGCCAAACCGAGGATACCGGCTTTGCCGGGGAACAGGTAGGCGTTGAAGGAGAACAGCTGCAGGCGGGCTTCGGTGTTGGCGTAGAGGCTGCGGCGGCCCGCGAAACGGGTGCGGCGGTAGCCGCGCAGGTTGGTGGTGCCGCCCAAGGTATTGGCCTGGTAAAAACGGTAGTCGCCGATGTTGTGGGCCACGCCAATGCGCCCGGCGTAGGTAATCTGGAACGGCAGATTGGGCGTGAGGTAGGCCCGGATTTCCGAGGTGAGGCGGCCGAACTGCAGCTTCTCGCCGTTGAGCTGGAAGTTGTACTGCGCCTCGTTGTACCAGCGAATGCCGATGCGCGGGTTCTTGGGCGACGAGCTGGCGTCGAGGTTGAAATACACCAAGCCGCCGGCGTAGCGGTTCAGCTGGAAGTCGGACGCGCGCACGCCGAAGCGCAGGTCCTCGTAGTCTTCGCCAATGGTTTCGCGGATGACGTCGCCGATGGGGTTACGCGACACCCGGAACTGGTCGTACTGCGGGCCAAAGCCCATTTTGAGGAAGCTGAACAGGTTGCGCTCCAGGGTGGGCGCCACGTAGAGGCGGTCGAAGCGCACGCGGTAGGCGCTGTTCACGGTGCGCACCGTCACGCGGCCGCGGTTTTCGTCGGGCAAGGCCAGGTTGCCGGTGTTGTTGCCAATACCGAAGAAGTTGTAGAGCAGCTGCGGGCCGTAGTACTGGGCCACCACGCGCAGGTCGTACTTGCCAAACACGCGGGTAAACTGCCCGGTGTAGCGCAGGTTGTAGGCATCGCGGGCCGGGGCGAAGTTGGCCACCAGGCTTTGCTCGGAAGCAAAAGGCTCGCGCCGGAAGCCGTAGCGGCGGTGCGTGACGCCGCCGCCCACCAGCACGCCGTCGTCGACGTTGTAGCCAAAAAACAGGGCCGGGCCGGTGTAGTTCAGGCGGTAATCTTTCAGGTCGAAGCGCTTGGGGTGGTCGTAGCGGCTCACGTCCACGCCGGGCTCGAGGCGCAGGCGGGCTTCCTTGCCGGCGTTGATGACGTTGCCGGTGTCGGCGTCGTACACGTACGTCTTGTGGCTGGAGCCCGACACGTGGCTCACGTCGGTGATGGTGTCGCGGCCGGTGCCGGCAATCAGGCGCATCTGAATGCCTTTCTTGGCGTCGCCCTTCACGTCGTACACGTCGTTGCCGCTGATGCCGTAGAGGCGAATTTCGTTGGTTACGCCGCGCTCAATCACGCGGTCGTAAAGCACTTTGCTCAAGGCGCCCTCCTTCGTGATTTTGCGCACCGTGACGTGGGTGTTGCCGTCGGGCAGGCGCTCCACCACAAACTTCTCGTTCTTCTCGCTGCCGCGCACTTCCACGATATCGGCCACCACGTCGGCGTATTTGGCGGCCACTTCGGGCAGCAGTTCGCGTCGGCTCTTGAGCTTGGCGATGATTTCCTTGCCGTGCAGGTCGTAAATCTCCTTGGGCCACCGGTCGCGGAAGGCCTTTTCGATGATGTCATCGGTGAGGTGCTCCTTCATGTACTGGGCCTGGGCCACCCACTGCTCGCGCGTGACGCGGCTCAGGAAGGTGCGGTCGTTGGCCAGGGCGGTTTGGTTCAGGCCCTTGTAGTCGGCGTAGTCGTAGCCAAAGTTCTGGAAGTTGCGCACCGCAAACCGCCGGCTGATGATGAACGGCAGCACGCCGTCGCCCTTGAAGAAGGCAATGTCGCGGTCTTCGGGCACGGCCGTGAAGGTGCGGTCGCCGTCTTTGCTCTTTTTCTCGGCCCAGCGCCACTGGTCTTCGTGCCGGTCCCAGTCGCCAATCCACATGTCAAACAAGCGCGAGCGGGCAAAGGCCACCTCGTCCACCTTGTTGTCGTTGTCTTCGAGCACGCGTTCGAGCACCTTGTCGGTGCCCACCAGGTTGGTGGCGTTGCCCAGGCTGGCCACGTTGCTCTGGTCGTCTTTGGCGTCTTCTTCCAGGGCTGCGGCCTTGTTCGAAAACGCGCTGTAGTACTGCCCCAGCAAGGGGTCCTGCGGGATGTACACCGGCTCGGGGTTGGTGTGCAGAATGCCAGCGGCCGACGCCAGCGGGGGCAGCGCAAACGAGGCAAACGGGTGCTGGGCCGAAATCTGGTCCTGCAGCACGTCTTTGGCGAAGCCGGTGCGCAGGGCTTCGGGCAGCACGGCGGCGGGGTCCTTGTCGATGCCGCGCAGCGAGAAGTTGTGCCCGGCTTCGTTGCGCACTTTCAGGGAGGCGGTTTGCTTGCCGCCGCCGGTTTTGTAGGGCACCAGGCCGCCTTTGGCGGTGGCCAGGTCCAGCAGCGGGAACTTCACGGGCGTGGCCCACTCCTTGCGGTAGTGCTTGCCCAGCAGCCAGTTGTGAAGCTTGCCGTGGTCGTTGTAGGCGGGGTTCACGGCCACCACCACGCTGCTGTCGCGGAAGTTGCGGCGCGAAACCAGCGCCCCCGCCCCTTGCGAGGCCGCGGCTTCCACGGCGTCTTCTTTGGCTTGTTGCTTTTCCACGGGCGTTACGGGGGCGGCGGGGTCGCTGCTGGCCACGGCCGGGCTGGTGCTCTTGGCGTAGAGCGGGGTGCGGAACACCAGGCGGGCTTTTTCGCCGCTGCCTTCGGGCACGAAGTACTCGGTCCACACCTGGCCGTCGTCGTAATAATTCACGCGGGCAAAGCCTTTCTCCTTGTCCGAAAACAACGCCCCGCCGCCGTCGCCGGGCTTCACGTGCTGGGTTTTGCAGCCCGAGCCGCTCACGATGCAGTGCGTGGTGCCCTCCTTAAAATACTGCAAGTTGTGCTCGTGCCCCGCCGCGTAAATGATGTTGGGGTACTTGTTGAAAATATCCATCAGGCCCTTTTTGTAGGCCTGGTACGAAGGGTGGGCAATGTCCTGGCTTACGCCGCCATACTTGCGGGCAAACGGGTAGATGGACCCGATGATGGGCAGCGGAATAAACGCGTACTTGTAAACGATGCTGAGCGGGAAGAAATGGTCGCCCAGCGTGAAGTAGCCGCCGTGCACGCCGTCGGAAAACAGCGGGTGGTGGCCCACCACCATGATGTTCTTGTCCTTGTTGCGGGCAATGATGTCCTCCAGCTGGGCCATGAAGTCGGTTTCGTCCTCCACGCCGCAGCCGCCGTCGGAGCCGTAGGGGCGCTCGCTCTGGCGGGTCAGGAACCACTGCGAGTTGATGGTAATCAGCACGAGGTCGTCTTGCAGGCGCACTTCGTAGGGGCCGGGGCAGCCGTTGCTGGGCGTGATGAAGTCGCCGGTGTAGGAGAAAGCCGTCGAGTCGCTGGCCATGTAGGTTTCGGCGTAGCGCTGCTCGCGCAGCACCTGCTCGAGGCCGCCGGGCAGGCCCTGCTTCCAGTCGTGGTTGCCCGGAATCATGTACTTCTCGCCCTTGTAGCCTTTCAGCACGTCAATCTGGTCGCGCAGGCGGCGCTCGGACTCTTTGCGGTCGTAGGCGCCTTCTTCGGGCATGCCGTACTCGTAAATGTTGTCGCCGAGGTAAATGGTGGTGCTTTTGCTGCCGGCCACCATGATTTGCTTGCGCAAAAAATTCAGCGAGGGCTCGCCGCCGTTTTCCTGGGCAATGGGCTTGCCCACGTCGCCAATCAAGAACACCGAATACCGAATGCGGGAGCTGTCGGGCGGCAGCTTGGACTCCCACCCCACGCCGGCCCGCCGGTAGTTGGGGCGCGAGTTGTGGGGATTTTGGTCAGACTCGCCGCTCTGGGCTAACGTAGAAAAAGGAAACGCCAAAACCGCGCAGAGCAAAGACAGCGCGGGACGAAAGCGAAAAAATAAGGACATATAACAGAAAATGGGGGGCGCAGGAACCCCGTCGCGGGGGATTGGTTTAAATTTACGACCGCCGCGGGACAAGACGAATAGCCCCGTTACGCAAAGCGCGGCCATGCGGTTAGGCCGTGGTTTTTAACTTACGGTCGGTGCTTCGCGTTGAAAGCCGGCGAGCCCGCCGGATGGACTGGCCGTAGCTACGCTTCTCATGAAAGAAATCACCCCCGAACCCGTCGAAACCACTGGCCTGCCCACGCCGCTAGTTTCGTCGGAAACCGTTGGCAAAGAACCGGCCCCGCCCCTGGCTACGGCCGAGCTTGGCGCCGCCGAAAAGCCGCCCAAAGCCAAGCCCTCGCCCCTGGTAAAAGAAGCGCAAGCACACGTCACGGAGCTGTTTGAAAAGGAGTTGCAGCCGCGGCTCACCTACCACACCCTACGCCACACCGAAGCCGTGGTGAAGGAGAGCCGCGCCCTGGCCGCCGCTGCCAACCTGGGCCCCGAAGACACGGAAGCCCTGCTGCTGGCCGCCTGGTTTCACGACACGGGCTACCTCGACGTGTACGACGGCCACGAATTCCGCAGCATGGAGCGCGCCGTGACGTGGCTGGGCGAGCACGGCGCCCCCGCCACCCAAGTGGAGCTGGTAAAGGAGCTCATCCGGGTGACGCACCGCGACGAGGAGCCCCAAACCGAGCTGCAAAAGCTGCTGGCCGACGCCGACATGAGCAACCTGGCCCGCGACGACTTCCGCTCCAGCGCCGAGCTGCTGCGCACCGAATGGGAGCTGGTGTTCGGCAAAAGCTACTCCAACACCGAGTGGGCCGAGCTGCAGCTCAACTTCATGATGGAGCACAAATACCTCTCGGAAGCGGGCAAGGACCGGTACCGCGAGGCCTTCAAAGCCAACCTGGCCGCGCAGCGCGACCAGCTCAAAAAGAGCGAAAAGAAGCAGAAAAAGAAGAAGGAGGAACTCACCGAAACCTTCGCCGACCCCAAGCGCGGCGTGGAAACGATGTTCCGGACGATGTACAACAACCACATCAAGCTCTCGGACATGGCCGATAAGAAGGCCGGCATGATGATTCAGCTCAACGCCGTGTTGCTGTCGGTCATCATCACCTACCTGGGGGCCAAGTCGTCGGCGCTGGGGCCGGCCTTCACCCGCAACCCGGTGCTGGCCGTGCCCATGGGCATTTTGCTGCTCACCTCGCTGGGCTCGGTGGTCACGGCCATTCTTTCAGCCCAGCCCGACGTAACGAGCTTTAAGTGGCTGAAGAAAAGCCCCGAAATTGCCACCAACCGCCGGGTAAACCTGCTGTTCTTCGGCAATTTCACCAAGCTCAGCCTCGACAATTTCCAGAGCGGCATCCGGGAGCTGATGCGCGAGAAAGAAGGCCTCTACACCAACATGGTGACCGACGTGTACTACCTCGGCGAGGTGCTGGCCCGCAAGTACAACCTGCTGCGCACCAGCTACTCTGTGTTCATGGTCGGGCTCATTCTGACGGTGCTTTCCTTCATGATTGTGCTGCTGTATAAGTCTTAATTTTCAGTTGTTAGTTGCTCGTTGTCAGTTGTTAGGAGCCTTGCTGACAACTAACAACGAGCAACTACTCTACCTAGCGCGGCCTTCTTCTTCGGCGCTGCCGGTGGTGCTGCTTTTGCGGCTGAAGGTGGACTGGCCGAAGCGGTAGGTGAAGCGGGCCGACAGGCGTTGGGTGTCGCGGAGTTGCAGCGTGCTCACGTCGATGCCGTTATAGCGCCCGTAAAACGACTCCCGGTAGGTATTGAACACGTCGCTGGCCGTCAGCAGCACGGTAGCTTTGCCCTTTAGCACTGGCTTTTGCAGGCTCAGGCCCACCGTGCCGGAGCTGCGCGTGCGGTAAATCTGGCTGGCGCCGGGCCCGGAATATTCATAATTGACTTCCAGCGTCGCTTTGTGCGGCAACGAAAACACTTGCTGCCCGTCGAACTGCACCGTCCACGCGCGGTTGTCGAAGCGGCTGCCCGCAAAGGCCGACGCGGTCCGGAAATGGTAGGCGGTGAGGGTGTTTTGCATTTTCCACCACGCCGTGACTTTGACGGGCGCGGTGGCCTCGAAGGACAGAAGTTCGGTCAGGTCCTGGTTGGCCCAGGTATAGCGAATCACGCCGCTGCGCTCGTCCTGAATGGGCAGCTGCGCGGGCACGTCGCGGCCGCGCTGGTACGTTGCCGTGAGGGCAAGGTCTTTCACCACCACCCGCACTTCGGTGTTTAGGCGAATGGCGGGCAGCAGAAACGGGTTGCCTTCGTTGTACTGGTAAGGCCCCACGTACAGCCGGAACGGGTTAAGCGCCGAGAAAGACGGCCGCTGCAGCTTGCGACTGAACGTGAGCGCCACGCTGTGCCGCTCGTCGAACTTGTGCTGCAGCTGCAGGCTGGGCAGCCAGCGGTAGTAGGCGCGGGTGGTTTGGCTGTCCAGCGTGAGCGAGTTGCCCACCGAGCGGGTGTATTCCAGCCGTAGAGCGGCGTCGACGGTGTTTTTGCCCCAGGTACCGGTCAGGCCGCCGTAGCCCGCGCCAATCCGCTCGTCGTATTGGAATTGGTTGCTGCGCGAGAAGTCTCGCACCCGCAGGCCCGCGCCGGCCAAGGTGTCGTATAGCAGAGCGTTGTCGGTGGAGGTGCGCACGAATTTGGCGCCGACGCTCAGCTTCACCTCGCCGAGAGCGTGGCTGTAATCGGTGCGGAGCGAGCGAATGCGGGTGGACGAGGACAAGTCCCCGAGCAGCAGCGCCGGAAAACGCAGCGGGTTTTGGTTGGGCGAAGCAAACGTGGTGCGCACGTCCTGGGCTTCCTCGTTGCGATAAGTCGCGTAGTCGAGGTAAGCCAGGAGCTCGTCGCCTTGCGGGCCCAACTTGGCGCGGTAGCTCACGTCGACCACCACGTTGCCGGGCCGGGCTCGGGCGAGGGTGCTGCCCGGCAATTGGTAGTCCTCAACGAGCCGGCCGCTGGCATCGGTAGTTGCCAGGAAAGTGGTGCCCGCGGTGGAAGTCCGCTGGCGGCTGTCGAGCCCGCGCACCAACACGCCCACGGTTTGCTTGGCACTGAGCACGTAATCGGCCGCGAACTGATACGACAACGGCCACCGCCGAAACCGCTGAAACAGCGTGTTATCGAACGTACGCTGCCTGGCCGCATCCCGAACAATGCGCCGCCCGCTCCCCTCCAGGTACTGGTTGCGCTCGAAGTAGCCCAGCTGCCCGTACAGCACCCAGTGGCGCGTTTTGAAGGTGCCGCTGCTGCCCATTTCGTAACCGCCGTAGCGGCGGTTGAGCGTGCCGCCGGCATAGGCGCTGCCCTGCAGGCCGAGGGTTTTGTCCTGCTTCAGCCGGATGTTGATGACGGCGCGGGTGTCGCCGTCGTACCGCGCCGAGGCGTTGCTGATGATTTCTACTTGCTCGATGTCTTCGGTGGCCAGGTTCTGCAGCTCGTCGGCGGTGAGGGGCAGCTGCCGGCCTTCCACGTACACCACCGGCGCCACGTTGCCCGAGAGCAGAATGGCGCCCAGCGGGTCTACGCGCACGCCAGGAGCCCGGCGGAGCACATCGAGGGCACTGGGGGCGGTTTTGAAGAATGAGTTGGTCACGTTCAGGGTCACTTTGCCCAGGCTGCGCTCCACCACGGGTTTTTCGCCCTGCACCACCACTTCGCTGAGCAGCTTGCTTTCGGTGGCGGCGGTGAGGACGCCCACGGCCAGCGGTTCGGTGCCGACCGTCAGCGTAGGGCTGATGACGGGGCGGTAGCCGAGGGCCTGCACGCGCACGCGGTACGGCCCTGGCTTTACGCCCTCCAACGCAAACTGGCCCTGCACATCGGTGGCCACGGCCTGTATCACGGTGGCGGTGTCGGGGCTGCCCACTAGGAGAACGGGCGCAAACTCCACGGGGCGCTGCTGCTCGTCAAGCACTTGGCCGCTGAGGCGGACGCCGGCCTGAGCGTGGGCATGGTTAACAAGGGCTAATAGATAAAACGCCAGCAGGTAAAGGTGTTGCATCAGACGCTTTGCAGAAAAGAAGGTGAGGCATTTCTACTTTCGCTGGCCGAAGGGGGCTGCGAGCAGATTGGCAGGGGTACCGGCCTTCGAGCAAATCGTTACAAGGGCATCCGATGATTTTTGCGAATGCTTGAATGCGGGCGCATCTAGAAACCAGTTTTGTACCCCGGCGGCCTAGCTGTTCTCCAAACGAAGGCGCTTGCCTCCCCTACCAGATGCCTTACCTTTGTGGCAATTATCACTGGCTGCGTAGTTCAAGGGATAGAATAGGCGTTTCCTAAACGCTTGATAGCAGTTCGAATCTGCTCGTGGCTACTTGGTTATCAATGCGTTAAAAAGGCTGCTTTCGAATCGAAAGCAGCCTTTTTACTCAATTACGCGGGCAGTGAGGCCAGACGCGGCTACCCCCACTGCCGCGGCCGACAACCGCCCGTGGTCGAACTCCCAATGATGATTGGGGCACAGCGCCACCAGATTAGCGAGTTCGTTCACGTCCGCCACAGAGTCGGTGGCCCGAAACCCGCTGATGGGCTTGATGTGGCACACTTCGTAATGTACAGCGTATCCACAAATTGCGCATTGCTTGGGCCGGCTTGATTTGCGGTAGGCCATACGGGCCAAGCTGCGAATTTGCGCGGCATACTGTTGCAGCGCTTTGGCTCGAAGCTGGTGCAGCGACACCGTTCGCCAATCAACGAAACTGGGGTTGCAACTGTCGCAGGTGGTGCGCCTGGTCGAAAGAGCAATGTCGCAATGCTTGCATTTGCGCGCATTGCGCCGGCGACTGGGAAATGCCTTCCCATTTACGCGGTTGGAACAGGAGCGGAAGCAATACTTCGCGTTGGCTGTAGCAGCGCCGCAATGCAGGCAATTATTCAGGGCTCAAATTACTGGATATTGCCAGTCAATTCGACCTGCCGCAATGAAGAAACTCTTGCCCCTGCTACTCCTCGCCGCAGCTTCAGCCTTCGCCCAGAAGCGCCCCACCTCCACCCCCGAAAACCTCGTCCAGTACGCGCACCCCATGGTGGGCACGCAGAAGATGGGCCACACCTACCCCGGCGCCACCGTGCCCTTTGGCATGGTCCAGCTCTCGCCCGATACCGACACGCTGAGCTACGAGCTGAACGGCAAGTACAACCCCGACATCTACAAGTACTGCGCGGGCTACAAGTACGAGGACAAAACCATCGTCGGCTTCAGCCACACGCACTTCAGCGGCACGGGGCACTCCGATTTAGGCGACTTCCTCATCATGCCCACCACCGGCCCGCTGCAGCTCAATCCCGGCACCGCCGACCGGCCCCAGAGCGGCTACCGCTCCGCTTTTTCTCATAAGAATGAGGTAGCAGAGCCTGCCTATTACAAGGTGAAGCTCGATGACCACAACATCACCGCCGAGCTCACGGCCACCGCCCGCGTGGGCTTCCACCAATATACGTTTCCGGCATCTGAGCAGGCGCACGTCATCCTGGACCTAATGGCCGGCATCTACAACTACCCGGACAAGAACGTGTGGAGCTACGTGCGCATCGAAAACGACTCGCTCGTGACCGGCTACCGCCAAACCACCGGCTGGGGCCGCACCCGCACCGAGTACTTCGCCATGCAGTTCTCGAAGCCCTTCAACACCTCCGGCGCCCGCAAATACGACCCCAAGGAAGTGTACCGCGGCTTTTGGGGCCGCTTCGACCAGACCAAGAACTTCCCCGAGCAGGCCGGCCGCCAGTTGCGCCTCTACTTCGATTTCGGCACCGTGGCCGGCGAGAAAATCAA
>NZ_DASVSI010000006.1:0-80571 GCF_036388155.1 Hymenobacter sp.
CCTGCACGGCGAATTTGACTTCTCCGACGACGCCCTCAAAGACTCCCTCCGCTTTGACATCGAAGCCCTCTTCGCCTTCAACTGGGAGCAGGCTCGGGCTCTGGCCGATTAACTTTTGGACCAAACTTTTAACCAAGGCCGCGCATGCCGGACCACCCCGATATGAGGGGCATTTTCCAGCTCGGATTGGCATCGGCCACCGTGATGAAGTGGCTCGCGAAGCGCGTAAAGAGCAGCGCGCCAAAGGAAATGATGATTCGGCCCACAATCAGGGCCAGCGTGATAAGCAGGCCGTAGCCAATGGCGGCTCCCAAACTAATGTCGCCGAGCTGCTGGATAATGGCGGGCAGCTGCAGGCCGATGAGCAGGAAAATGACCCCGTTGAAGACGAAGCTGAGCACCGACCACACGTTCACCCCTTCAATTCGGCTGCGGTAGGTGAGCAGCGTGTCGCGCCGGCTGGAAAGAAACAGCCCGCCGCTGACCACGGCCAGCACGCCGGAGTAATGGAAGTGCTCGGCCGCGTAGTACATGCAGTAGGGCGTGAGCAGCGTCAGCACCGTGTCAATGCTGGTCGTGGTCGGCAGCCAGCGGTGAATGGCGTAGAACACCAGCCCGACGCCCAGGCCGATGAGCGTGCCCAGCACAATGACCAGGAAAAAGCTGCCCGCCGCCTCCCCGAAGTGGAACTGCCCGGTGAGCACGGCCGCCAGGGCAAAGCGAAACACAATCAGGGAGGACGCGTCGTTGAGCAGGCTTTCCCCCTCAATGATGCTGAGCAGCGACTTGGGCACCTGCACCCGCCGCATGATGGTGGTGGCCGAAATGGCATCGGGCGGCGAGACAATGCCGCCCAGCAAAAAGCCCAGCGCCAGCGTGAAGCCCGGAATCAGGGCGTGCGATACCACTGCCACGAGGCAGGAGGTGAGAATCACTACTGGAAACGCGAAGCTGGCAATCACGCGGCGCCAGCGCCAGAACTCCTTCCACGACACCTGCCAGGCCGATTCGTAGAGCAGCGGTGGCAGAAAGACGAGGAAAACCACCTCCGGGCTAATCGTTATGCCCGCAAACCGACCCGTGAAACTTAGCACCAACCCGCCCAGCACCAGCACAATGGGGTAGGCCAGTCGCAACCGGTTGGCCAGCATCACCAGCGCCAGAATGATGAAGATGAGGTAAATGAATTCGAGGAAGAGGTTTTGCATAAGGGCCGGGCCAGGATGAATCAACCGCCGCCCACACTGGGCCGTGGGGTAGACAGGGTTCACGGCAAAATTGCCAGAATGTTGAGGCACCCCTGCCGAAGCAGGGCCCGCAACAGCCCAGTGCCGATTGCGGGCCCTGCTCGCTGGTGCGGGTGGCAGTGCCGCTCTTACCCCAGCCACCGAGGCAACTGACCCAACGCGGGAGGTTCCGGCAGGAAGCAATTGCCCAGTTGCTGCTGCTGCAGCCCCTCGTGCAGGAGCAACTGCAGGTAAGAAGCCAGCAGCTCATTCTTAAAGGCATAGCCGCTATGCTGCGCGGCCAGCATCTGCTCGAATATTCCCGCGCTGTAAGTGGCTTCTACCTCATTCAGCCGGCAGATTGGCAAGCTGCCCGGCTCAAAAAGCGGGGATTGGGGCAGACTGCCCAGCCCGCTGTTGCCTTGCACAAACTCCTTGGTAAACAGGCAGGCGTACCCCATGACGCGGGCAGAGAGCAACAGCGTCGTGTACGGGATGCGGGGATTGGCGAAGTACAGGTGCGTGCCTTTGAGCTCCAGGGTACGGCCGGCGTATTGCACCACGACGTGGCCTGTCACCAGGCTGACTTTGTAAAAGTCGAACCGATTGTAGGAGGGCACCGGGTTGCGGGAGGTGTCGAGCTCATAGGCTTTGAAGCCCCGGAGTGAACCGGCAGCACCAGCCGGAAACGGGGGAGAGACTACAGCGTAAGCCATCGGGCAAGGGTTGGGAAATCAACTAGTATTGGTGGATGTCAGGAGGAGGTAAGACCTGGCTGCTTGCCCACGTTCCGGAAGGCCCGGCCGGGCCGTTGCTGGTGCTCGCTGCAGAGCGGCGACACCGTCAAGACCTTGCGCCGTTGCGGACCACAGCAAAGTCCATCACCAGAAGTGTCAGGCAAGCGAAATCGGGCCGCCAGCAGTGGTACTTTACAAGTGCAAAGTTCGGGCAGCACGGCCCGGACAAATAATAGGAATCAAACCAATGGGTATGAGTTTCAAACAACCAGCTCTGCCAGTCTTTGCCGGTCACCCGTCCGGCGCCCACGCCATTATTCCCAAGGACGGAGCTACTTGCTCTGCGGCTCAACCACGACCCGGCTTCACTGCGCCTGGTCGTTACGGTGCTCACTTAGGTATCTGCTGCGGCTTTCCTGAACGTTTGAGCCTGCCCCTCTACCGCAGTTACGTGGCCGTTTGGTATATCAACCCTACCGCGAAGGCGTGGCTGGCAGCGTACGGTTGGCTGAGCCAATCGTGAGCCAATTCATCTGCTAAAAAATGTGGCCCTGCAGCGTTCATTCACCGATTCGCCCTTTAGTGCGAACTCGTGGTGAGTCAATCAGCTGGTACTCGCGGAGTGCCGGTCCAATAGCCTGTGCAGCCTACAAAGGCCATTGGAAGAGCTTAAAGTAAGCTTATTTCTCGCTACTAGTAAGAAGGTCCATTTGCATGGAATAAGGCGACGACTGTCACCTACAGGTTCAGAGCCTGCTGCACGATGAGCTTTGCTTCCGCTGCCTCGTTCTTGGCGTCGATTTTGGCCTGTTTGGCATCTTCTAGCGCCTGCTTGCCGGCCCGCACAAAGGCCGCGTTGCAGTAGCGCAGCTTGTCATCAATGTGCCGGTTCGAGCGGTTCTTCAGCTCCCAGGCCTTGAGTAGCTCCAGCGCCCCTTCCTGCTTGAGGATGGGGGCGTACTTGACGATGTTGGCATCGGTGACTTTCCAGTCGCGCAGCCGGGCAATGATGCTGCCGGTGGCCGCATTTTCCAGCCAGGAGGCGGGAATGTCTTTCAGCGTTGGTCCTTTTTTCAGCTCGAACCGAAACCGGATAATCTTCTTGCGGCCCCGGGTGGGCCGGCTGGTTTCGTAGATGGGGGTGAAGGTGAATTCGAAGTCGGTGCCGGCCAGCTCCTTTTCCGGCTCTTTCATGGTATTGGCAATGAGCAGCATGGTGTTGGGGTACTTCATCAGCGCCTTACCGGTCTTACCCTTCTTCACCTGCCCGCGCTTGTCGTACTCGTACCAGCAGTCCATGTACTGCCGGTACTCTTCCACCGGCACTTCCCAGTAGCCCTTGTCCTGCCAGGCGGCCAGGATTTCAAAGAACCGCATGCTGTACCAGCTTTTCAGATTCATGTAGCCGTGCAGCGGAAACTTGCTGAAGTGGGCCGCCTTTACCAGGTAGGGGGCTAGTTGCGGGTTGAGCAGGATGGTGATGATGCCGTCTTTGTAGCCCACGCGCTGCTCGCGGGTCGTGTCGAGCAGGTGCCGGAAGTACCATTCCTTCTTTTCGATGCTCTCAAACTCCCACTTCACGTCGGCCAGCTCGTAGAGCGCCCCCTTGATTTTCGAATACGCCGTTTCCGGCTCGATGTCGGTGCCTTCCAGGATAGAAGAGATGTGCAGCTGATAGAAGTCCCGCAGCTGGTAGTCGTTGTCCCGAATCTGGTCGATAACCCGCGCCATGATGCGCTTGCCGTATACCGAAATCTTCTTCTGGTGGGCAAAAGTTACGTTCCAGTGCTGCTTGACTTCCCCCCGGTATTCGGGCTCGTACTTGAGGTCAAGCTCCAGCATGGGAGCAGCCGGGACGCGGGAGATACGTTTGTCAGCCATGGAGTTGAGCAGCAGGTAGCGGTGGGAAGCATACGCAAGATATACCAAAACGGCTAAAAAGGTAAGGTGCCACTTCGCCTACCTTACCTTTTGACTTAGCCCGCCGCCAAGTAGCTACCCGTCTGATGTGCCTGACCACTGCCAGTATCACCTGTCCAAACCTTAGTTTATTCGCTCAGTGCAGCCAAACTCCACCTATCGGGCACGCATTGGCCAAGGCCGGTCACCTGTCCAAACCTTAGTTTATTCCGTTTGGCGACCAGCAGTAGCTACCCAAAGCAGGCGAGACGATGTGGATAACCCACCTGTCCAAAGCTTACTTTTTACCTGTCCAGACCTTACTTTTTGATGGCGAAAACCTGTCCAAAACTTAGCTTTTGCAGCCAGAGCACCTGTCCGAAACTTAGCTTTTACCTGTCCAGAACTTAGCTTTTGGCCGTTTACTCCTTATAGTAAACTAGTATGTTCTTTTTAACTAATCAGTAAAAAAACTACTATTTAGTCCGTCGACCAGGCGAAGGCATTTAGGACCGTCAGGATGTACTCCCCCGGTACAAGGGGGCGAAAAGAAAACAAATAACAAAGTTTAAAAAGGTAAAAAACCGGGATTGCACTTTTCTGCTTTTTTATACTATTATTACAGGGTGAGATAGTTATCTTATACTGCTTAGGTAGTAGGATAACTAGCAGCTGTTCAAAGCTTCATCAGCAGCTACAGTTTCTGGAGCGGCCACCCCGAATCAATAGCCATTGCCAAACAAACGCCCGCAATTAACGCCAAAAACTAAGCCCTAGACATCAAAACGGTTGCTGGTAGCCGAAAATCCGCCAAAAACAGGCTTTCCTACAGGAACAAGAGGGGAAAATCAAGCTACAGGCGGGGATTACCAATAAGCCGCTAAAAATAGACACTTTAATTTACCCATTATTGAAGGATTTTTCCCCATTAAAACACTTGGTATAAGTAATTAAGGTACAAGATAACAGTTAGTTAAACACAGTAACCACTATTGAGTCCATACCCGGAAATTGGCGCTTTTGTACTGCTGTTACCTAACAGATTCAGGTGCTCCGAGCGGCATCTGCCTGTGAGCGACTGCCTGCGCGGGCAAATTGGAACATCAACTGGGTTATCCAGAAGTTATAATTAGTCAATAATTGACAACTTAATTTAAATAAAATTGAAACATTAACGCCTCGATTTACGTTTAATTAGTATCCCTGACGCAGTAAAACAGCATTTGATTATGAGCGCCAAGCCCGAAGTCGTCGAAGAAGCTTACACCATCTTATCGCAACTAGGGGGCCGCCGCTTCCTGGTCATGACCGGGGCCGACAAGCTCATGGCCGCCGGCCGGACGGCCAGCAATCCCAATCCCTGGCTGCGCATGGACCTGCGCCGCAACCAAGCCCAGGTAAACCGCCTGAAAATTACCCTCATGCCGACCGACACCTACAAGGTGGAGTTCTACCACCAGAAGCTGGTCGACTGGGAGCCGGTCATCACCAACCAGCAGACCTTTGAAATGGTGTACGGGGAGGATTTACCGGCCCTCTTCACCTCGGTCACGGGCTACGATACCCACCTCTAGACCCTTCCTGATGCGTGCCAGCGAAGCCCCCACCATCGTCCACCCGGGCTGGAACCAGTACCGCAGCCGGGTTATTGCCGCCATCACCGACGTGGAAATGCTGATGCAGCAGCTGGGTAAAGGCCTGGACAGCGAGGGTCTGACCGCCGAAGTAGCGCCCCGACTCGGACTCAGCCTCGATACCCAAGCCGATTTCGACGTGCTCAACGCCCTGGTACGAGCGGTACGCCCCATCGGCCGCGAGGCCCTGCGGGCCCCCCGCGAGGACCAGGGCGGTCAGTTTTCCCTCTTGTTGCTTTAAACCATTATGCCATGACCCAGCCCCAGGATTTAGTTGTTGGCGACGCCGTGTATTATGCCCGGGAGCGGGCCGTCGGCCTGATTTACACCACCTACGAGCGGGGCCGCCACGAGCGCCCCGGCGTGCAGCTGCTGCTCAGCGACGGCCGCGACCTGAGTGGCTTCAGCGCCGAGGAGGCTGACCAGTTCCTGCAACCGCTGGGTGATACGGGCCTGCGCTACGAGTTTGTGAACGTGGGTCAGCTGGCCCGGGACTACCAGCGCGGGGTGTTCGGCCAGGCCTTTCACGATGCCGAGGTCCTGCTGCTGGCGCGGGAGCTTGCCCGCCCGGAATCTCCCCAGCAGTAGCCATTATCTCCCTTTTGTTCTTTTTGCCATGCCCGCCACCACTCCGTACCCCCTGAATAGCCCCGTTTTCGCTCTGCAGCTGGCTTATCTGGCCGTGGAGCAACAACCAGTCGACTCAATCGAAGCGCAACGCCTGGAGCAGCTGCGGCAGCTTATCGAGGCCGCGCCGGACACGGCCGACCTGCGCGGGTTTGCCGAAGCCGCCCGCCAGCTGCTGGGCCCGGGCTACCGCGTGCACTGCGGCAGCTCGCACGTCTGGATAAACCGGGACGACCAGCCCGAGCGCCTGGCCATCGTGGCCGACCGCTACACCACCGCCTACCGCGAGTGGAACAGCCCGGCACCCGCGCAAAGGCTGGAATAGCCGCTTATAAAAAGTGGTTTTTCAGTTCGGGCTTTGCCTTAACTTGCCTCTCTAACGCCTGACCATTACCCCCGGCATGTACAACTTTCCGAGCCTCACGAAAAAGGACTGGGCCACCGACTACGGCTTTCGCAAAGCCCTCGAAGCAGACCCCGGCACGATGACGTTTGGTGGGCAGGCCGTGGGGACCGGGCGCCGGGACATCGTGGAGTACTGGCAGCGGGAGAAAAGCCACTACCGGCTCTGGGAACTGCTGCTCTACATGGGCAGCCACACCGTGCCGCAGACGGTGGCCTACTTCGACCTGCCGGCCGACACGGCGGAGTTTCTGCGCTGGGTGTACAACGAGGTGTCCCACGAGCAGCGGGAGCAGGTGGCGGAAATGGTGCCGGGCTTTGCCAGCGGCTTCGACCAGATGAACTTCTTCCCCTACGCCGAGCTCTACCCCATCTGGCAGCGGGCCGACGAGCGCCAGGCCCGCGACGGCAACGTGCTGGTGTACCTCGACCGCATCACCGAGCCGGACGGGGCGGAGATTGTCCGCTACCAGGCGCCCAGCTTTTTTGAATAGCCGAACTACGGCCTTGGTTAAAAGTTTGGTCCAAATGTTACATTATGGCTTCGCAAGGACATGAATAGTATTTTTAAAACCTGATACCGAACACTTGCCGGAAACTTGGCGATTTTAGCCACTTTGCGCGGGGTGCTGCCAACGTGGTACTTTCCCGATGCAGGCCCCGCCCCGCTTTTTGGGACTGGTTCAGCGCCAAGCAGCAGTTCTTCGTAAGCTCTTCCGTGCGTCCTGCGGGTGAATGCGGGCGTAATTCGTATTGCTTGCTCCGTTATGGCTTCTACTTTCCCCATCGCCCCCAACGAGGTCCGCTTTCAATCGCTGCTGGACAACAGCCCCGAATTGATTCTCTATCAGAATGAAGAAGGAATCATCCTCGACGCCAACCCGGCCTTTCTCACCCTAGTCGGCTTGCCGAAAGACCAGGTACTGCACCGCAATTACTACGAGTTTCTGCCCCTGGACGTACGGGAGCTATTCCGAGAAAAGTTGCGGGAAGCGTTTGCGACGGGCAAACCCGTGCGCTTCGACCTCTACGCCAGCCAGGGGAACAGTGCCCCCCGGCACTGGGATGTGGTGAAGGTGCCCTTGCTCGAGCACGGCCGGGTGGTGGGCGTGCACATGCTGGCCCGCGACATCACCGAGAAGGTCAAAAGCCAGGAGGCCATGTTCACGCAGAACCGGGACTTGTAGCAGTTTACCTACATCGTGTCCCACAACCTGCGCGCCCCGCTGGCCAATGCCCTGGGGCTGGCCAACCTGCTGGGCACCGAGGAATCGGGGTCGCCGCATTTTCAGGAAACCCACGCCCACTTGCAAGCCAACTTGCAGCAGCTCGACCAGGTGCTGCGCGACATGAACACCATCCTCGCCGTGCGGGAACAGCGGGACTGGGAAGCGCCCGAGGCCGTGCCCTTGGCCGAGGTCGTGCACCAGGTCGTGGAAGGCCTGCACGAGTTACTGAGGCAAGCGGGCGGCACCATCGACGTGCAGATTCCCGACAACTTCCGCGTGCACACCAACCGCTCCTTCCTGCACAGCATCTTCTTCAACCTCTTGTCCAACGCCCTCAAGTACCGCGCCGACGGGCGACCTCTGCGGGTGCAGGTTAGCGCGACCGGGAATCCGGACGGAGCTAAGTTTATTGAGGTGGCCGACAACGGCTCGGGCTTTGACCAGGCGGGGGCCGGGGACAACGTCTTCAAGCTCTACCAACGGTTTCACCCCCGCCACGCCGGCCGGGGCGTGGGGCTATACCTGGTCAAAACCCACGTCGAAGCGCTGGGCGGGCGCATCGCGGTGCACAGCCGGGTGGATGAGGGCACCCGTTTTTCCATTTTTCTGCCCTAATTGCGTGATGCGGACCGTACTCATTGACGACGACGCCACGACGGTGTTTTTGACCACGCGGCTCTTTGAACGCGAAGGGCTAGGCGAGGAGCTGACGGCCTTCGTATCCCCGGTGGAGGCCGTGGCCTTTCTGCGGGCGCAAGCGCTGGCCGGCACCGTACCCCGCGTGATTTTGCTGGACCTCAACATGCCGGTGATGAGTGGCTGGGACGTGTTGGAAGCTCTCCAACCATTGGAGCCACACTTGACGGGCCACTGTGCCGTGTACATTCTTACTTCCTCGCTGGCCCCTGCCGACACGAATCGGGCCCGCGAGTACCCACTGGTCGCGGGGCTGCTACACAAGCCGCTGGACCAAGCGAGAATTCAAGCCATCCATGCCCAAATGTAGGGCCCTGAAAGGCATTTTACAGGTGGTAAACCATAAATTTTATCTTGTAAATTCTCGTGTGCGAATCTGCTGAGGGCCTCATGTAACATTTTTTAACCAAGGCCAACTACGGGGCGGCGGGGGCCGTAATGTTGCAAAAATTGACTAATCTTTGCTCGTGTTAGACCTCTTTGCGGCCCCGGCTATGCTCAAACCAAGTTCCTATAATACGCTGGCCGAATTGATTCACGCCCTGGGCATGCGCAGCGATACAGCCAAGCACATCGGCATCTCGCACAACACGCTCAACGTGCGCATGTCCAAGCCTGGCACTTTCACGCTGGATGAGCTGGTAAAAGTGGCCGAGCTGGCCAAGTCCGACCTGCTCACGATGACCAAGCTGGCCCAGAAGCAGATGGACAATCCCGTCGAGCCGCCCGCGCCGGCGCTGGGCCGCCCGCGCTTCAAGAAGAACCAGCCAGACGCAAGTTGATTGTGGTGAAATTAACCAGCATTTACTCGGAGTAATGCTAGGTGCTCACCAATAAGAAGAGCGTCCTCACATTGCAATAATCCTTATCGCAAACGATAGGTAACTGCTTGGTTATTTGACGAGGTGACCCGTCCGGCATGATTTCATCCGTTGAGACGAAACTATTCGCCCCTTCGTGTTTGAAAGTGATATATACAGTGGAAGCCTCAATCACCTGAGCAGACTTGTACTGGTACTTCCTTTCAATCCCTATAAGTCCCTTGAGTGCTGTTGAATAGCTGCATGCAGCATGGAAGCCAGACGATGCGGGGGAATTGGCCAGATGCGCATACAAGCCATGCTGATGTAGCATGGACGGACTGAGAGTATCTAATCTCAGGATTCGGCCACGAGCGCTACGCTCCTTTGCCAACCGATAAGTATCTGTTCCATAATCAGAACAATCAGTATCGTTTGACAAAAACAGATAGCTGACGTCAACCTCCTCAATTGACAACCCATGCTTATCATAGCCGAGTGCTGAAAGCTCTTCAAACAGTTTTTCGCGGGCCAACCTTATTTTTTCAAGTTCTGCGCTTTGCAAAAGCTCAGCCTTTTCCTCTGAGCGTCGGTGCTTCGCTTCTATCCAACTCATTTTACAGGTTTGCTTGATGCCTGATTGGCTGTAGAGTTAGAACCACTTGCTGTGTTACCACCTTCTTGGCAAGTTATGCAGGCGCCGCTAGTCAAGACTTTAGTGTTGCCGGGACAATAATAGTTTTTAGTCAGCAAACACATAGCTCAGGCACCAACTTCGCTACCATTCGTAGCCAGTTACTGCACTTCACCGCCGACTTTTTACCACTCGTCCTTTTTTCTCCCGAGGGCTAATTGGTCTTGGTAGTTTCGCTGCGTACTAGCTACCCAGCATGAAGCTTATTATTGTCGAAAGCCCCAACAAGATTAAAAAAATCAAGGGCTACGCGGGGCCAGAATACGAGGTGGCCGCCTCGGTGGGCCACATTCGGGACCTGCCCGTGGGTGGGGGCGACATTGGCATCGACCGAGAGCACGGCCACGCGCTGAAGTACGTCGTTAGCGACGACAAAAAGGCCGTGGTGGCCAACCTGCGCCGCCTGGCCAAAGCCGCCGGCCCCCAGGAGGTGTACCTGGCCACCGACCCCGACCGCGAAGGGGAGGCCATCGCGTTTCATCTCTGCGAGGTGCTGGGCCTCGACCCGCGCACGACCAAGCGCATCTCCTTTCAGGAAATCACCGAGAAGGCCATCAAGGCCGCGCTGTCCGCGCCCACCACGGTAGACCTGCACCTGGTGCACGCCCAGGAGGGCCGGCGGGCCGTGGACCGGTTGGTGGGCTTCACCATCAGTCCGGTGCTCAATCGCAAGCTGGCGGCTGGCCTCTCGGCGGGCCGGGTGCAGTCGGTGGCCGTGCGCCTGGTAGTGGAGCGGGAGCGGCAGATTCAGCAGTTCACCGACACGTTCACCGTGCCGGTGGTGGCCACCCTGCAGACCAGTCACGGCGAGCAGCTGCGCGCCCGCCGCACTAACCAACCCTTCGCAGCGCTCGACCAGGCGCAGGCCTACCTGCAGCAGGCTGGCCGCGGCACGGGCTTTGGCGTGCTGGGCGTGGAGAAGAAGCCCGTGGAGCGCCAGCCCGCGCCAGCTTTCTCCACCTCGACATTGCAGCAGGAAGGTGTGAAAAAGCTCCGGTTCACCGTGCAGAAGGTGTCGGACTTGGCCCAGAAGCTGTTTGAGGGCGGCCACATTACCTACATCCGCACCGACAGCGTGAACCTGGGCGAGGAGGCCACTCAGCAAGCCCAGGCACAGATTGTGGCGCAGTTCGGAGCCGGTCAATTCCAGGCACGCCAGACCAAAAACAAGGACGGCGCGCAGGAAGCCCACGAAGCCATCCGCCCCACCCACTGGGAGCAGACCCACGCCGGCGACACGCCCGACGAGCAGGCGCTCTACCGGCTGATATACACCCGCGCCCTAGCCTCGCAGATGCTGGCCGCCCAGTACGACCAGACCACGATAACCCTTGCGCCGGCGGCCGATGCCACTGACACTTATACCAGCTCCACCCGCCTGCTCACCCGCGCTGGCTACCTGGCCGTGTACCAGGATGCCGAGGAAGAAGGGGAGGAGTCCGATGATGAGGCGAAAACGACCCTTAAGCATCCGGTGCAGGAAGGCGAGGTGCTAACGCTGGTAAAGCTGGAGGCTTGCCAGAGCTTTGCCCGGCCCGCTAAGCGCTACAACGAGGCCACCTTGGTCGCGGACCTGGAAAAGCAGGGCATTGGCCGGCCGAGCACCTACGCGTCCATCCTGCGCACGATTTTCGCCCGTCAGTACATCAGCACGGGCAGCGTGGCGGGCAAGAAGCTCACGGCGCAAGTACTGACCTGGCAGGGCGGGCAGCTGAGCACCAGCCAGCGCAGCGAAACGCTGGGCGCAGACAAGGACAAGCTGTTGCCCACGGCCACCGGCACCCAGGTCACGGAGTTTCTGGAACGCAACTTCCCCAAGGTGATGGGGTCTCACTAGAGTAGGAACAGAAAACCCCGCTAAGGAATTTCGACCAGTTGCTCTTCCCAGCTACTGGGGTTACGCAGCGGCCGCAACTCGCCGGCGGCAATACGGTCAGGTAGGGTAAAATCGTAGCGGCCCAGCATGTTGATGTGCTCGTGCAGCAGGGGCGAGAGGCGCGACACTTCGTCCGCCGGAGGCTCCCCTTCCGTTTGTTGCCATTGTTCCAGCGCCTGTTGCAGATACCGCGTGTTCCACAGCACCAAGGCGTTGACCACGAGCCCTAAGGCACCCAGTTGGTCTTCCATTCCCTCCCGGTAGCGCTGGCGCAGTTCGCCCTTCTTGCCGTGAAATACGGCCCGGGCCACGGCGTGCCGCCCCTCGCCCCGGTTGAGTTGCACCAGGATGCGCCGCCGGTAGGCCTCGTCCTGCACGTAAGCCAACAGGTACAGGGTTTTCTCCACCCGACCTAATTCCGCTACCACCCGACCTAATTCCGCTACCGCCCGGCCTAACCCTGACAGCGCGCCGGACCGCTGAAGCGTCCGCATCACGGCCGTGGCCTTGACTTTACCCAGTTTGAGCGAGCCGGCCAGGCGCAGCATGTCGTCCCAGTGGTCGTGAATCAGGCGGCGGTTGACCACGTGGCGGCCCAATTCGTTGAGCGGGCCGTAATCGTCTTCCTTATTTAGGCGCCAGAAGCGCTGGTCCGAGAGGTCAGCTAGCCGGGGGCTGAAGCGGTAGCCCAGCAACGCAAACAGCCCAAATACCACTTCGCTAAACCCGTGGGTATCGGCCATGATTTCGCGCGGGTCCAAGTGGGTCTGCTGCTCCAGCAGGCCGGCCAGAATGAAAAGCGAATCCCGCAGGGTGCCGGGAATCACGATGCCGTGAAAGCCCGTGAACTGGTCGCTGGTAAAGTTGTAATACGTCACCCCGCGCTCGGCGCCGAAATATTTTCGATTCCAGCCGGCGTGCAGCGTGCGCACGGGCACCACGAACCGCATCCCATCGGCCGAGGCGACCTCCCCGCCGCCCCAGGCCTGCGCCAGCGGGAGGACTGCCTGCGCCTCGACGAGCCGGGCATTGGCAGCCGTGAGCGTTTCCACCCGCACGTAGTTTTGCTGCACCCACCCCAGGCGCGCCAGCGTCAGCGCCGGCACGTCGGCCCGCGCCACCGTGTTCAGGCCGATGTTACAGGCCTGGGCCAGCAGCACGGCGCAAATGCTCAGCGGCAGGTCAGCCGCGGCGGGCTGCCCATCAGAGACGTGGGTAAAGGCACTGGCGAAGCCGGTAAACGCTTCCACTTCCAGTAACAGGGCCGCTAATTCGACCTGGGGCAGTGCGCTGGCCACCTGCGCCCGCAGGTGTGCCAAGCTGGCAGGCTCGGCTTGCGCGGGTAAGGGGGTAAGCACGACCAGCGGTCCACCCTCGTGCGGCACCAGTTGCAGGGCCGTATTGTGGGCGAGATTCTCGCTTACCTCCGTGTATGCCGTCCGTAGCTGCTGCTGGAGATGAGCCAACTCCACGGCCGGGTCGAGGGAGCGGTCCAGGGCCCTCGCCACCGAATCCCGCGCCGTTTCCCAGGCCGCCCCGCGCAGCAGTTCGGCCCGTGGGTCGGCGTAGCGCTCGCTGTCCGGCACGAACACCTCCCGGCGGCGCAAGGCTTGGTGCAACCGCTCCAGCACGCACAGGGTATAGGCTTGAGCGTTGACTTCTCCTTTCGCCGGGAATACCCGTCGGGCCCAACTGGTTGGCACGACCGAGCGCGGGGCGACGCTCCACTTCGGGCGGCCCCGGCCGCTGGCCTCTTGCTGCTGCAAAAAGGACCACGCTTCCAGCAGGGGCTTCGCGGCCGGAGTACCTTCGAAGGTGACACCTGTCAGTAAAGCGGGTAGAAACCGACGAACCGTGGCGTAACTGCCGCTCAAGGCTTCTAGCAGCGGGTCATCGCCCGGACTAGCCAATTCCTGCACGGTGGCTGCTGCCTTGCGCAGGGGCTCCTCGCCAATGGCGTCGAGTACCTGCTGCCGTAGGGCCGCGTCCGGCGCGGCATCGTCGAGCAGCAATTGCACTGCTCGTTGCAATACCAACGCCGCCTGGTCCAGGTCCTTGAGGGAGCGGAGGCGTTCGCGCCGGCGCTTCGTTTCTCCGCGCAGGGCCAGGGAGGTCAACAAGTTGTCGAACAGGTCCAGCAGGTCATCCGTGGCCGTGCGCTCCAGTGCTTGCACGAAGACCAACAGCGTTGCCAGGCGGCGCTCTTCGCTCATCCGGACCAGGGTCTGCGCCCACGCCAGTTGGGCATGGCGGGCCAGGCGCGCCAGCCGGGCTTCCGGCAAGTCGGCTACCGGTACAGCACTGACCCCGAGCGCGCGAATCTGGTCCACGCGGTGCAACGCGGCCACCAGGGCGGGCGCAGAAACGCGGGTGGGCGGGGTACGCAACAGCTCTAGCTTGGTAAGTCGCTCCCCGGCCGGCACGGTCAGGAGCGCTTCCAGCACCGTTCGCTGGGACTCCGTGAGGCGCGCGTGCAGCTGGCGGTAGAGGTGACGGCCCGTGCGTTCGCGCACCCGGGCAATCAGACGGGCCAGCACGGTCACGCCGGGTAAGACGACCCGCTGGGCAATCAGGTGCGCCGTGGCCAAGTCCACCAACACGCTGGGCCGCACCGTGCTGGTCAAGACCTGCGCGTACAACCAGCGGGTGAGCCGGAAGGACTGCCGGACGTCGTAGGGCTGGTAGCCCAGGTGCGCCAAAATGCGGGGCTGGTGCTCGTGCCAGGTGTTCGGACGCTTGCGATAGCCGGCCAGTTCGGCGGGGTCTACGCCCAACTGGGTGGCCAGGATATCCACCACGACGGCCGGTACCTGGGTAGGCTCCGGCAGAAACGTGCCCAGAAACCGTAGCGTACCCAATTGGACGGCGCAGCCCAGCTTATTGGCCGCCCGGCGGCGCTGGGCCAGAAACTGTCCATCGGCCGGGCTGAGGTAGAAATAGCGGGTAAGCTGCTCCGCGTTTGGGTCCGCTTGGTAGCGTCCGTAGCGGGCCGCTTGCTCGTCGCTGAGAATTTCTACGGGCATCCAAATTAGTCTTTAGGCCGCTACTGGTTCTGGCACTGCCGGCTGCTCGCGGGGCAGCAGGCGGTACACGGTACTCTTGCGAAAGAGTTGGCCCCGCCGGGTGCGGTAGCCGTGGGTGTTCAACTCGTCGGCGATGGCGGCCAGCGTCAGCCCGTCGCGGCGCAGCAGCACCGCCAGCCGCCGGGCTTGCTTGTTGGCGACGTGCTCCTGGGCGTTGCGCTGCACGGCCGCCCGGCCCAGCGCACGCGAGTCGCTGGTAAAGTTCTGCGGGTTGCCCAGCTCAAAGCCCCGGGCCTTCTTGGCTGCCAACCCGCGTTTCGTGCTATCGGAAATATCCTTGGCCGCCTTCTGCGCCACGGCCGCCAGGATGTTAATGGTGAACTCATCGGCGTGGGGGATGTCGCACGCCTTGAAGCGCACCTTTTCCTCCATCAGCTTTGATGTGAAGTACACGCTACGGGCCAAGCGCGACATCTCCGCCACCAGCAGCGTGGCCCCGGCGGTGCGCGTTTCCACGATGGCCTTGGCCATCTCGGGCCGGTTATTCTTGCGCCCGCTTTCCACCTCGATGTATTCGGACAGAATGCGGTCACCGGGTTGTAGAAAGCGGTGGGCAATCAGGCGCTGGCCTTCCAGCCCCAGCCCGCTCAGGCCCTGGCGCTGGGTGCTCGCTCGCAGGTAAAGAACGTACTCCATCACGCGTAACTTAGACAGCTGGTTCCAGCCAGGATAATTGGAGCTTCCACCGCGCAACCAATTGCTGGCCGGCGGTTACGGCTTCCGCTTCCGTGTCCAGGTGGCTGTCCACCAGCGCGATGTTGGGCGCTAGTTCAATGCCCCGACCGGCCAAGGCGACGTACCAATAGGGCGCCACGTAGAGCGTATGGAACGGGCCGGCAATCTGAAATCGAAGCATTTCCCGCCGCACGGCCTCGTGCGCCTCTTTCGTCGGGCCGATGGCTTGGGTCTTGGCGAGATTCAGTTCTTCCATGCGCTGCCAAAAAGCGCGCTGCTCCGCCGTGAGCACCGGGCGCGGCAATTCGTGCCCCCGGTGGTAGGCCAGGGCGTTGGTGCGGTAGTACGTATAGTAGAACGCGCGGCCCTGCTCCGTAATGGTGTAGTGTTTCGCCGGCAACGACTCGTCAAGGGGTGTGCCGGCGACCAGGCCCCGTTCGCGCAACTGTTCCAAGTCAGTAAGCGGAATGCGGTCATAGCTGAGGGCCTGCTCATCGTCGGCGGGCAGGCCCTCGTAATCCAGCTCGTAGAGTCGAACCAGGGCTAACCACTGCTGGGCGGTCAATAAGCCTTCGGGTTGCGCAAGCTTGACCTTCCGCGGCACCACCGGGCGCACTTCGCCGGTGAGTTGGCGCACCAACTTGCGCCCCTCCCGGGTCAGCAGAATATGCGGCAGCGAATACCCCTCCGAACCTTTCGTGATGGTCCGCTCCTCTACCTCAACCAAGCCCCGTTCGGCCAACGCTTTCCACGTGCTGCCGGTGCCCGGGTCGACCAGCCGCTGCTGGCTGGCGTCTTGCTGTGCTTCAATCAACTGGCGCAGCTTAGTCGGGGGCTTCTCCAAAAAGTGTTGCCACCGCCCGTAGGGCATCGCCCGCCACTCGGCGGCCGGCGTGCTGACGCCGCGGAGGTAGTCCTTCCGATGGGCTGCCTCCAATTGCTGGTCGAGCTGGTAAGCGGCCAGCAGGTAGTGGCGCTGCCGGTCGTTGAGCACCGGCGGGGGAGCAAGGGTCTTTTTGGCAGCCATCAGGGCCTAAAAGTACCAGGTTTCATGCTAAAGACGAACGTCCTTAACTTGAAACTTTTGCCGAAAAACGTTATTCGGCCACCCGAAGCCGGTCGTCGACCATTGCTTTTTCTCCCGTTAGGTACGCTACTACTTCGGGGGTGGCGACTGCGCCAACTCCTGCTGATAAGCCCAGTCCTCGGGCGAGAGGATGGCTTGCAAGAAGGCATCGTGGCCCAGGTCGCGGCGCTCGAGCGCATGGCGCCGCAGGGGTAGGCTGTTCTTGCTGGCCGCGAAGCCATCGCGTTCCATGGCTAGCCGCATCTTCTCGGGCAAGCCTTCGAGCCAATGGTGAAAGTCGTCTTCCGTCACCGCGCCCTCAGCCTGCTGTTGATAGCGGTAGCTGGCGTTGCCGAGCCGAAACAGCCGGGCGTGGTAGGCGCGCTGCGCTTCCGGCAGCGCCGCCAGAAATTCTAACTGCGACTGGTGGTACTTATCTAGGGGATGTCGGGGGCGGAGGAGCTCTTCCATGGGGAAGTCAGTAAATCACTTAAGCTATTCGCCCCTGCCGAGCGTGGGCACTCAACACCTCGGGGGCATCGTACAGGAGGCCGCCGGCCTCTTCGACTTCTTCCATGTCTACTTGGGGACTATCGCTGCACAGTACTTGCCAGACCTGGGCAAAGGCCACGCGTACGGTTGACCACGCGCGCCGGTCGTACGGGTCGAACCGCACGGAGCACGTGAAACCCTCCTCTTCAATAACTAAGTCTTGAATAGTATGGGTCTGTAGATGGAGCATACCCAGTAGCACGGGGCCGTCCGGGCTCTCGAAAGAGGTGGTATTCACCAGGTAGTGATTGTTGGGGTCTGCCAGGCCCGCCTCCACCGCCGTCAGCACGGCCACCAGCGGGTGTTCTCCGGAGGGGGGAGCCGCCGCATAGGCCTGGTTGATATCGGCCGGGGTGGGGTAGCGCTGATAGACCTGCGCGTTATAATAAATAATGGTGTCGGGGCCGTAGCGAATCTCGTCCGCCGTTTGCTCGGCAGACGTGAGTTGTTTGCGGCAGAGCTGATACAGCTGGTCGAAGGGAACGGTGGCCCGGAAGCGGTCGGCCCACGGGCCCGGGTAATGCCGTTCGCCCCGTTCGGGGTAGCGCACCAATTCCGTGTCGAAGGCCACGAAATCTAGTCCCACCTCCACGTTGTCTACCTCGCCCTGCCGCAGGGCAAACACGGCGGGGAAGTGCCGGTAGCGCGGATGATTCGTGCGGTCATAGTAGTGGCCCCCTAGCAGATAGGTAATGGCGGGGTCGGCCAAGTCCGCGACGAGTTGCTGTAGCAGGGCTGGTAATTGAGCCGGGTCGGTGGCGTGAGTGGTCTGGTCGGCGATGGGGTCCATAACGGGGAGGCTAGCATTGGCAAGATAAGGCACTTGCTTTCCCCAACTACCTATCAGCACCCAGAACCTGTTGCCTAACCCAACTGGCTAGTAAGGAGTACTGACCGAAATTCCTTAGCGGGGTTTTCTGTTCCTACTCTAGTGAGACCCCGTGATGGACTACAAGTTCACCGCTGGCTGCGAGGCCGTGTTCGACAAGATTGCCCGGGGCCAGCAGACCTACCAGCAGTTCGTGCCGATGTTCGACCAGAACCTGCTAGGCTGGGTGGCCGCTGCCGACCAGCTTACTCCGGACCGGGCCGAGCTGCAAAAGCGCCTCCTGGGCCACTTTGAGGGCGCAGAATTGCTGTTGGGAACCGGCAAAAACGGCCCCTACATTCTACATGCCGAGAAATACTATAACATTCCTGAGGGCATCAGCCCCGCGCAGCTGAGCGAAGCGCAGGCCCAGGACCTCATTACCCAGCGACGGGCGTCGGCCCCCCGCGAGGTGAGCCAGCACGAGGGCAAGCCGGTGGTCGTGGGTCAGGGACCGAAAGGCGTGTACCTGAAGTGGCGCGAGCAGTATTTCAACGTGCCGGCCGGCATATCAGCCGCGGCCGTTACCCCGGCGCTGGCCGTCAACTACCTCATCAAAGCCCAGGCAGAGGCTGCCAAAAACGTGCTGGCTACCGTGGGGAAGTACACCATCGGCCGCAACGAATGGGGCCTTTATGTCTCCGATGGAGAGGTAAAAGCTAAGTTTAAGCCCGACTGTACAGAGGAGCAAGCCCGGGCTACCACGGCGGAGCAGGCCGCCGAAATGATTAAAAGCTACAAAGCATGGAAGAAGAAAAACGCGGGCCGGAAGTAGCGCCCCTAAGCTTTCCCGACCTGAGCCTGGCCTTGCCCTATCAGGATGCACTGCTCTACGCCCAGAACCGGTTGAAGATGATTGCGCGGGGTGGACTGCTGCCTTTTTGTGAAGCCCACAAGTTTCCCTACACCACCATCATCAACCTCAAAAACGGTAACCTGAAGAAAGAGGAACCCCGCTTGCTGCACCGGCTACTGCGCAGCCTTGATGTGCAGAACGAATTGCTGCAATTTCCGCCGGATAGCCCGAGCCAGCGTTTTTTGCTGCCCGATGGCGAGGCACTGGCTACCTTCCAATTGCAGATGGCGTACTTCAAAGCAACTAACTAGTTCACGGATAAAGCAGCAGCGAATTCTCGGGGCATACGGTCATAAACCAGCAAGGTGGGTTGAGCATGAGGCATTAAGTCGAGTCCACACGCAATGGCAACCGCAGTTGGAGCAGCGAGAAACAGATGGACTTGGTTTGTCGATTTATGCTTGATTTCCAGGTGAGCCATAAGCCGACGGTAGGCTTGGCGAAATTGGTCGAGCGATTCTACTGTCAAAACGGTATCAGCGTGCGGGTCAACGTCAGTCGGCTTAAGTAAAAAGATGTTATACGTGTCATCTATAGCAGCTGGCAGCTCCCATCGATGAATGCACCCGGTGACATTCACAATCAATGCTACTCGCTCTACCTGCGGGGAGGATTGAATAAGCTCCCATTCGAAATGCTGCACCGGCCCCTCTCGTAACCAATGCCAATGCTTGGCATCGACTCGTCGACGCTGGAACAGGGTAGCACCAACTTTATTGCCCAGCTGGAAGCCTAAGTACACCAGTGCTGGAATACGAGCAAACCCAAACACGGATAGGTGAGCTATTTCACTACGCTCAATACCTTGCCGAATGAGCTGTATCTCTCGGTCAATTAAGAGTTTAACGGTCTGGTAATAGGCTGGATTTTCTTCGGGTTCACCTAACGCGGTGATGTCAATTTCCACTCCTTGCCGGTGGTAGTCGAGCGCAAAATTGGCGAATCGAGCCGGATGGTGGTGCAAAGTGGCGCTATTGCACTCAGGGCGCGTAACCTGCACTATGTTACCCCGAATCCGACCTACCAGTCGCACGATGCAAGTATGGTGGTTCTGGGGAATCCCAGTGACGTGCTTGATGTGCGCTTCCCGCTCCTGCTTTAATTCGCGCAGTAGCTCTACCGTGAAGTCACCATTCTCAATCGCCTTGTCGATAGTCTGGTGGTCCCGGGCACAAAGCAACATGAGGTTCTCGACCTCATCCCGCAATTCTTTGGCCAATGGAAAGTCACCCCGTGGGGAGGTAACAGCGAGGCTCTGCCCAACTATGTGCGCCATTTCGCCCCGATTGAACTCATAATAGCCCAATTCGTCGCTCTCCAGCAGGTAATCCTGGCAGAGTTGACAACGACCACCAGCCCGCACGTAAAGAAGTTGTTTTACTCTTGGGCTGAGTGCTTTGCGCTGCGCTTCCTTGGAAGTGCCCGCCTGCTTTTTGGAAGTACTGGCCTTCATCGGAGACTTCGTAGAAAAGGTGCACTGTAAGTAGAAATAGTGCGAGGGGTGGGATGGTCGGTGCCGCCACCTTGCCACTCCCCAGTAGCGAGCCAGTCTTCAAAATAATAGAGCCACAACTCTGCCCAAGGTAGAATGCTGTGGGAAAGGCGCATTTGCCCCGTCCATTCATGAAATTTTGGCGTGAACAGGCACAACTCCCCTTTCTTTTGAGAATACATATGGGGGATTTCTCGCCCGCCTGCCAACTCATCCAAAGATGGCGACAAGACCTGTGTAATTGGCAGATGCTGTGGTGATTGATAGGAAACCCGCGCCAAGTAGGTCCGACTGAACACGGATGGCATGAGGGGGCCAGTCCACGTCAGGCCAAGTTGAGTCAGGCGCGTTTCACCCTCCGGCCAATTGGCGCGGAGGGTGGCCAGCTGATGCGGCAAGGAGAGAGACTTCGTACGTAAAAGCCCCATCACTTACTTGCCGAAAAAGTTGTTTCGGAGCACCGGCAAAGCTGCCGCTGCCGCGATACTTGGGCGAGCCGCCGGGGGAATGTGTAGTGTTTGTTGCTCCCGGGCCTGGTTGATGCGCTGGGTCTGGATGCCAAATACCCGGTCCGTTTCCACGCTGCCCAGCGAGTTGCGCAGAGATTTTTGAATCTCATCGCGGCCCCGTAGCATCTCCAGGTTGCGCAGGTCGTGTTTCGCCGCCTGGTGCCATGCCGTAAACGCTTCGTAGTATTTGGGGTCAATCCATTTGTCGGCGAAGTTTTCACCGTCCGTCGTCGGGTTCAGCACCGTGTAAATGCGCTTGTTTGCCCAATCCTGCTCGATGCCGATAAAGCGCGGCATCAGGTCGATAACGGCATTCATCACATCGAACTCCGAATCGTATTCTCCCAGACTGACCGCTAGCTGATAGGCATGGGCCGCCAGGGTAGTGATGATGATAGAGATAGGAGCATAATCTGCGTGCAAGGGGTATTGCTCGCGGTAGGTGTCGCGGTGCCGCTTCATAAACTGCACGGCCCGGCGGAGAATGCCTCGCGGCATTTGCTGCTCGGGAAGCTTTTCTGTAGTCCCCAATGCCACGTGCCGGCCTTCCACAGCCTTCTCCAGCATTTTGAGGCGCGGCTTCAGGGCTGCAATGGGCGTAAACCATTCCACGTAGCCCTTCGGATGCGATGCCTTCCAGATGACCAGCTTGCGGTCCGGGACGTAAAGGCCGCCCCGGTAGCAATACGGATTGCGCACGGCGGGCGTGATATCCAAGTGGAATTTATCAGCATAGCGAATCCGCACGCACCGGTTCTTTAGCTCAACCATGGAGCTATATACACCGTGGTTGGCTAGGCGCTTGTGCAAGTAATCGTAGACTTGCCGCTGCGTGTGCTGCAAGTGATGCGCTTTCCGAAGGAAACAGATGAAGTCCAAATCGTACTCGTCGCCGTGCAGGGGCCGCACCGTAGTACCCAGCGCAAAAGACCCTTGCGCAAAAACGTGGGGGTCGTATTGGCTCAGCGTGGGGCAGCCATGCAGCACGTCGCTGACGGCGAGATACTTTTCTTCCGCCTCTTTATAGCGACCAGGAGGGATTTCCATATCCTGACCGATGCGGTCAAGCAAGGTAAACAGCTCTTGCTTGCGCGCAAACTGTTGTGCTGGCGTATCCGCCGGCGTGACATAGTTTAAGTATGACATACAGAGGTGTGGTTAGGACATGATAAGCCTGGGGACGGGCCAGCGACGAGTGCGCGGGCTCATGCCAGGTGAATACCAAAAAGGGGCTGCTCAACTAAAAACTATCTAGTTGAACAGCCCCTTTCGCATTACCCTTTGCTGGATTCAGGGTCGTTCCCGTAACTGTTGCGGGCACGGATTTGTCCATTGGTGCCGTGGATGAGCATTTCGCTGCCACGGCCAATGGCCATTTGCCGGGCCACCGCAATGGCTTCCGATTGAGTAGGAACAATGGTGGCGGCACGGGCCGCGCCAGCAGTCTTGACGGCCCAGCCAGTAGAGCGGGGCACGACGTGCAGATTCTTCGCCATGATTAGTGGGGCTTAGAATGATTGCTCACGGAGATGATTCAGTGGTGAGCAGTGCACTGGGTCAAGCACAAGGGCATACGCATCCTGGGTAGTGAATTTCCACTACCTTTGCACCCTCGTAAATTTCACGGTAGGATTGCGCGGCCGGGGGACTACTCCCGGCATCAGTAAGTGAGGCGCCAACCAATTATTACTGCAACTCTACCATGCCGGCTGTCACTGACCTGTGGCAGCCGGTTTGCGTTTTTAAGAAGTTCGTAGTCGGGTGGTTAGGGTTTAAGGGTGGTACGGATGGGTAATTAGCCTGCTGGTCTGGTCACTAGCGGTGAGAAATAAACATTCCCCCGGAGCCTAGGCCCAGTGTCAGCATTAGCTGGCTAAAGTCCCCATCATTCAAGTGGAGCATATCTCTGACCTGGGTGGCCGTCATGGCCACTTCTTCCAGATGGTATTGCATCATCATGCCGAGCAACTGTGGCTTCTCCACAAACCCATGCTTCGCCAAATCAACAGGCTCTTTTTTGCGGTAGGGAGACAGCCCAATCAGAATGCTTTTATAGCGTTCCTCACTGAGTAGCCCAAGGTGACGCGCCCGTTGCACCAAAGCCGCCATAGAACACCCCCAGCGGGCTTTCAACGCCATCAAGCCTTCGATGCGGAGGTTGATTAGTTGGTCGTGAATTTCATGGCCAGGCATTAGAAATTCGGCGGCGAAACGGTGGGCTTCCTTCTCCCGTTCCGCATCGGGCAGGCAATCAGAATGCATGACCAAATGCCCGAGCTCGTGAGCGATGTTGAAGCGTAAACGGTCAAGGTCTACCTCCCGGTTGACATAGATGACGGGCATCCCGGAGGTAGTGTGGAAGCTGTAGCCATCCACATTCTCATTGAACAGCCACGTTTTGGCCACCACGATTTTGTGGTTTTCCAGCAAGGTCGTCAAGTTGCGAATCGGGCCGTTTGGCACCCGCCATTTGGCCCGTAGCTGTCGGGCTAAGTCTTCGGGAGAAGCCTCCGATATGTCCTCTAAAAAGTCAGGGCTGGCAATTCCATCCTCTATTTCTATGGCATCCTGCAACTTATTTACCCAGCCTCCTAGCAGGCGGAAGTGGGATTCAAGCTGTGTGCGTGATACAGCTTTGAGAGCTGCTTTTTTGCGATAGTGTCCCTGCACGGGGGGCAAGTACACATCGATTTCTTGTTGGTAGAAAAAGCTTATCGGATAGTCCAGCGCCGTTGAAAGCAGTGAAATATCGTCCTCGTTGGGCTCGCGCAAATTGTGCTCCCATTGCGAAACTGCGGCTTGCGTCCGATTGAGTAGAGTCGCTAGTTCTTTCTGGGTGATTCCGCGTGATGACCGGGCTAATTCCAGCATTTGGTAATTGAACCGAGTCTCCATAATTGTTTATCCTTTCGCTTGTTGTGTCTGGGTGGGTTTGCGTTTTTGCGGGGTGGCCGGGGCCGCTTTGTCCTTCTTTTTGAAGCGGATGGTCAAGCCTGGAACGACCTCTTCGATAACCTCAGCTTTGGGGGAAATCGATAAGCCGGACTGCTGGGCCGAAATCTGGTTGAGAATATCAAAATCCTCAACGAGTTTGCCGCGCACAAAGAATAAGGCATGAAAACCAACCAACTGCGAATTCATCCGGTCAGAAAAATGCTGAAGGATTACGCTGGGTAACTCTTCCAAATCGCCGTACAACTCTCCTTGTACGATGGCCTTCTGGCGTTTCGAAGTAGCCTTGAAAGATGCGCTGGCGCTGCCTTTGTAAAAATGGAATTGGCAGATGCCCTTCTTAATGAGCGTGAAGGTCATCCGGCTTTTCTTCACTTCCCACGAGTCCTCACCCGCGAATACTTCTTCGAGCTTGCCCCAGATGCGCGGAAATAGGCACGAAGAGTATATTGCACGAAAATGAGGAATGAACGGGTCGACGCCTTCGATATCCATGGTCATTTGCATGGCATCCCCCACCGCCTTAATGATAACCTGTAACTCAGTCGCAGGAATTTGACTTCTGAAGTCGGTGAGGTTAATGGGCGGTCGAAGGGTCTTGTTCATAAGGTTAGTTTTTCATGACACTCAAAAGTATCACGAAAAATATAACAGGCAAAATAACATTGCTATTGCTGTGAGCAACTACCTGACTGGCAGCGGAATATTTTTTACGGGTTGGGAACTTTTGACTACTCACACTAGCAATAAAGCTTGGTGTATCCTGATTTAGCAGTGTTTCTACTCTAATAAACTTGAGGCACGAGGTGCAGAAACTGCATCCAGTTTCTGCTGCAATGACTTCCACTCCACCAGTTGGGGCGCTGGCTTGCTCCGAGGCGTAACGGGCACGAGCGGCACAACCACGGCCACGGCTGGCACCTCGGGCAATGGCAGCGGCTGAATAAGGGTCGGGCCACTGGCTTCGTGTGTGGCCACAATGCCAGGGCCAGCCACGAAGCCAGTGGGCAAGCACGCGGCTGGCACGTAGAGCATGTTTTTGGCCCGTGTGAGGGCTACGTACAGCAGGTTTATTTCTTCCAGAATCCGCGCCAGTGCCCCCGACTCGATGGGCTTTCTAGCGTGTTCGCGCACGTATTGGTCGATTCGTTCCTGAGTGATGAAATCATCGGTCAGCTGCACAGCGTCGTACTCCAGGCCCTTGCAGCGGTGTACGGTCGAGAAGTACACCTGCGCTTCCGCACGGTTCTCGTTCTTTACGTGGCGCAGCTTGAGTTCTTCAATGAGGTCCACCACGTCGTTACCGTAGTCTTCCACAATTTTGACGAGGAGCAGGAGCTGTGCGTCTTCGGTCTGCTTGGCGTAGTCGCGCAGCCCGTCGAGGTCGGCCATCCGGCGGAGCAGCGGGTCTTTTATGGACGCGTGGCGGCCGTTTGATAGGTGCAGCACATCGTCAAGACTTGCACCCGTGTCGGCGTAGGTGTACGACTTAATGTTGCCTTCAAAATAGAGTTTTTGAGCATGGTCGCCGGGCTGCGCAGCATACTCGAATGCCTTGAGCAGTAGCCCAACGTTGGTACGGCCGATAACGGCGCGTGTAGTGGTGGCTACCCCCTGGCCATGGCCGGACACGGGCAAAGGGGCCTCGGCCCCCAGGTGTGCTTTCCAAGCCAGTACCTGCGTGGCTAGTTCGGCCAGTGAAGAGCCAAACCGGAAGCTGGCACTAAGGTGATAGGGTGTGAAATCGGCCTTGCTCAGGGAGTTTACTGCGTGCCGCCAGCCATAAATCTGCTGGTGAGCATCGCCCACGATGACTTTGGTAGCCGCTTGCTTGAAAAACCAGTCCAACATGGCCTCCGACGCATCCTGGCCTTCGTCGAAAAGGATATAGTCGTAGCGCAGGAGCCGGGCGTCAATTTGAAATTTCTTCAGGTAAAAGTCGTGGGTGATGGCAATTTCGGCACTGTGCATTCGGCGCAGAAGCTGTAGGCAGCCGTCCTCAATCAAGTCGTAGTTCTGCGCTACAAACTCCCGCGCCGCTACTTCTACCACAATATCGAGGTAGTTCAGCTGCTTTACCCGCTCCTTATTGCTGTTGCAGAAATAGGCCAAAAACTTGAGAATGTGCGTAGCTAGCACGAACTCGCCCAGTGCCGATGGCCCGGCCGGCCGAGGCAGGCCAAGCAGCCCTACCAAGTCATAGGGTTTGAAATCTTTCTTGCGCACGGTGTAACGGCTGCTGTACACGATGTAGCGGTGCGCCAGCGAGTGAGCCGTTTCAACCTGCACATGCCCCAGGCCCTGCGCCCGGAACTTGCGCACAGCTTCCCAGCGCACTGCACTATTGAATGCCAGGTACAAAATACGCGCTTGTGGCGGCCGTGTGCGGGCGTATTCGACCACCGTAGTAGTTTTGCCAGAGCCGGCGACGGCGTTGATTTTGATATTGCCCGAGGAAGCCACGATGGCCTGCTGCTCCGGGGTAAGGGGCAGGGCTGGCGGTTGCGGAGTACTCATTGGCCCGGTTGATTACTGGCTCGTGTCCATTCCCTGTGCAACGCGACCCAATCCGAGTGGTCGGTAGTGGAAGCGGAAAAGCTGCGCAGGCGCATGAGGCAGGTGCTTTGCCGTCCGAAAGAAAAACCTTTGTAGAGGTAGTGCATCAAATAGAAAAGGAATTGGGCGTTTTAAAGCTACCCAGGTGCCAAAAAGCGGGCCACTTCTGGTGTTTCAGAACGACGTTGCCGTCGCAGAATGCAGTAAGTTCGGGGCAGCTTTCTCATCCCGGTTTTACCGGCTCGACGCCTTTCTGTGACCTACCTTAATTTTGAAGCTCGCTGGCTGCGCTCCGTCGGGGTCGCGCACGCCAACTATGGCCTTTTATATCACCTGTATTGTGCCGGCCCGCGATAAGTGGCGCGAAGCTTTCCCGCCCCCGGCGGCTCCCAGTGTGGGGAGGTGGCCATCCTGCAGGAAGTACGGCAAAGCGCCCATCATCGGTGAACTTCCTACAGGTACCGAACTTGTGTTGGGCGCCCATGTTCGCACCTGGGTATATGTGTGGGGCATTAATGACGACGGTGAACCCGTGCAGGGATGGACAGTGGCGGCACAGCTCTCGGCCACAGCATCTTCTCCAGCTCACCCTGGTAACGTTAGTTCAGTCCCGCCTCGTCAGAATAGGAGTTCGAGTGGTTATCTGTGCTTCATATCTGCGGAAATAGGATTTTATATCTATTCAAGGTGTCGTCAAAAACAGCAAGTCTCTTTACAGTTCGTCGCTTCCAGAAATCTATCGCGGGGTCAGATATATCAAAACCGTCTTCTGATTTGAGCGTTGAATAAACATTCTTAATGGAATATCGGTCCCCATTCGCAAGGAGGAAATCCTGTAGAATGCTACCCGAGCCTGGCCGATTGTTACTATCAAAAGTCTGCTGGAAGAAGTCGCCAGGACTGAATTTCTCCTTGTAAGCACGAGGTTCATCAGTGTCTTTCAAGTTCCAAAGCGGGCGGAGAAGTACGTTGGGACGAAGACTCCCATCGTTCGATGCTCTACCTATGCTGATGATAATGTCTTCATCATAGTTAGCATCATGGAGTTTATCTCCTTTATAGACATGGATTTCATTGTCCTGAAATAATACGATTTCATCTATTTCTGCCATTGTAACGGTGTATTTAGTATGCTCTTGCAATTATAGAGAAGACGTTTTGGAGCAGGTGTTGCAGATAAATTCTTGCTTCCCTCCGCAAAGTAAGTTTGGCCTGGCTTGCTAGTTAGATGATATCTCCTTTGTGCCTCAGATACTCGTATAGGCACACAATGGCCGTGCGGTAGGGCCTGTACCCCCGGAAGGCCAAGCAGTTGGAGCAGTCCCATTGCACATTAGCGTAGGGCTTATCTAAAAGTTGGTGCGCTGCCTTGGGGCAGTCGTCGACGTGGTGCACGAATTCGAGGCCCCCGGCAATGCGCTCGACTATGGGGCGACAGTTTTTGCTGTAGAATTCCTGCTTGCGTTGCTGGGCCAGGGCGCGCTCGGCTGGCGACTTCGTGGCCTGGTTAGCCCGCCACTGCTCGCGTGCTGCTTGGCGCGCCTCTTCGCGCAGTTGCTTGGCATGCAGGCGCTCTATTTTGGCCCGGCACTCCTCAAAATAGCGTTGTCGACGCTGGCTCACTACTCGGCGTAACTCGGGGTTGTTAAGCCACTTCTTGTGCTGTTCGCCGCGAATTATCAGTTCTTCCAAGTCGCTCATGCTGATGTCGCGCCGGATTTTGCTCAAATCTATCTCAATGGCTGGTAAGCCCATTGCCCGGATTTTAGTCTTCTTTTCCTCATCTACGAAGTGGGTGACGGCTACTTCCACCAGCAACCATTTACTGCCGATACGCACCATAATGTCAGGAATAATATCCCCGGTGCGCTTTTCAAGAATCACCTCATCCAGCACGACCAACCGAGCCGGAAAGCTGTAGTAGTTGTCGGTTTCGTAGCTGCTAGAGATAAACTCAGTGCCCATAAAACCGAGGGTGTCAAATAGCTCGTCGGCGTAGGGCCGAGCATCAAATGAAAAGCTCTCCCAAAAGGCCGGGGTGAATGATAAGTGCCCCGCCATGCCCGGAAGGCACAGTTGCTTGTGTTGCGCAATAATGTCCTTGGCTGCTAAGTGAATGGCCGTTTGCAGGCCCGTGGTGCATTCCAGCGCCTGGTAATGCGCAAAGTGGGCCACCTTCACATTGCCAACTGAGTTGCGCGCCACCAGCAGTGCGCCGCAGCCAAGGCAAATACACTTACAGGCTAACCCGGTGGCCACCTGGCTGATGTGCCATAGCTGGCCATCGCGCAGGCCGTAGGGAAGCTTTAGTTGGTTGGCCATTGCTAAAGCCTACTCAGCAGTGTCGTGCAGGGGCAATAACCGCTCTAAAATCTCTCGGATAATTAGCGGTTCTCTTCCAGCAAAGCCTTGGTTGGGATAATGATGCACATTGGCCAGCGGCGTAATCTGGAGATTGATGTCCCCCTTTTTATTCACCCAAGCCCCGTACACATACCGGCTGCCGGCTTTCAGCTGCACATCCGACTCCACGGTGAAAACAGCCGCGTAATCTGCGTGGTGATTGGTCTGCTTGGTTGGATTCTGGGTCAGCCTGAGGTTCAGAAAATTCACCGGTGGCAACGTGATAGTTTCCGTCGGCTCCAGCAGCACATTGTCAAGCTCCGGCAGGTAGTTGAATCCCTCAATGCCACGGTTGTAGTCCCGCTTAGTTACGATTAGCCGCTTCTTTTCCAGTCGATTAAAAACATCCCAGATATTGGTCCGGTCGAAGCGGCTACCTTCTCTAAACAAATGCTGGTAAATGAGCTGCTTGGTTTTGAATTGGACGATGCATTTTAACACTTCCAACTCATCGGCCGGCAGGTTTTGCCAAGGCTTTACTTCAACCGCATTATAACCCAGCGCACTGCCCGGCTGCTCCGTGGCCAAGCGTTGCTCGAACAATTGCCGCTTCTCAAAGGCCCGTTGACAGTCCGGGCAGCGCTGCCGCGTAAAGTCCACCAAATATTCCTGAAAGGCCGTTTTGGTATTGATTACCATGAGCAATTCATCCCCGCAGCCGATACAGTTACCGAAGGAGATTTTGCACGCCACGTAAGCCCGGGCCAGTGCCGTGAGCTGGGGAACCGTCATTGAATGCGCTTGGGCGAGCGGTAGAGCCTTGTGGACAAACTCTCCGTCCTTGATTTCCCAGTAGGCCTGCATCAGGGCCAGTTCCGGCCCCTGCAGGTCTTCTGCAAATGTCAACTCGTATTTCATACTACCAATCTCAGTTGGCAACGATTGTTTGGTAAGGCAAAGCAGGGTTTTTAGCTTACCAACTGGCTTTCGGCTGGGCTGAAATGCTGTAGCCACGCTTGCCACATGGCTGGTTGCCCGAGGTTGCGGTCCAGGTTATCGGTCTCAGACCGCTTCAACTCGGAGGCTATTTTTCCGGCTGACCACTCCGGGAAAAGCTTGTGAATCTCTTGCTTGTCCCGCACGACAATAAAAGCCCAATCGACATCGGTGAAATAGCCCAGGCGCACCTCGAAGCGAAAGCTGGCCAGCACCGCGGCGTTGTCGAGAAAGGGCCATTCGGTTCCCGCAAACGGATTGCGCAAAACGTCGGCATGCCGAGTACTGGTCAGGCGCTGGCGTTCCTGGTTGTACTCGGCGGCCCACTGGGCCACTAGGTCTTCGGCCCGGCGTGGGTCAAAGGGCGAGTAGTGGGTCAGCGCGCACTGCTTGATGGCGGGTTTGAGCTTGGCCAGCATATCGTCGCGCCGGCAATTCGCCGCATACAGCCCGGCCATCCAGCTTATTACCTGGGCTTCGATGTCGTCCCAGGAATTGGCTTTCAGCCACGCGTGCAAGGGTGCAGGCAGCTCCAACAGGAAAGGCACCCAATTAGGAGACATATTAAACCCCGCTAAGCTGGACGTGAACTGGCTCGCCCGCACCGCCGCGTGCAATTCCTGCAATTGCTTCAACCGTTGCGCCGAGCTGATAAATAAGCTGAATGTAAGGGGCTGGGTGCGGATTTGCTCAACCCGCGCCACGCGTTGCAGAATCTCCGACCTACTCAGCTTGGCAAGTTTGGGAATCAGACAATTTACGACAATACCAGAGGTTTCCATGGCCGGAGTTAAGGTGGTGGACAAGAGCCGGGCGCTCGCAGCCCCGGCATGAAGTTAACGCTTCTAAATGCTTTTCATGGGACCAGTAGGGTCCCAATTAGCCGACTACAGTTAGCTACATTGAGCGGCCTGATTAGACGACCTTATCCGGTAATTAAGCGTTTGCCGCTAATTCTGCGAATAACCGGGCGGCGTTCTTCATATAAGGGCGGCCAATCAACCGCACCTGCTGAGTTTCGGGGAGCGTGTAGCTAATTTGGTGTTCTTGGAATCGCCCATTAACCAATTCCCGAAACATAGAAATTGTGTAGGTTGGGAAGGCTCCGTCGTACATGTACACCGTGGGGGCATTAATGACAAAGATGCCTTTTACCGCATAGCCAGCCAAGTCGATTGGGCGTTTCTCCGTGCGAGTAAAATGCGCGGCTAGGGCATCTACATGCTCGGTAGCCCAGCGTAGCTTGTTGGCCAGTTGCGTTTCGTAATCTCGGACGAAATTTGAGTAGTCGCGTCGCCATCCCGCCGCATCGAACTTCGAGCGGTTGTGCTTGCACTCACACACGTATAGCACTCGCTGCACGTGGTCGATATAGAACAGGTCAATCTCGCCCAAGTCTTTGACGACAATGGAAATGGTCTGCTTGCCGTTGTGGATGAATTTGACATTAGACTCATACACAAAACCCTGCTCTTTCAGTATGTCGGCTAGGGGCTTTTCAAGTGTTTTGTCGTGCTCGTTTTCCACCTCGCTGATGAAGCGGGCTATTGGCCGGTAGGCTTTCCACTCGGGTGGGCAAACGCCGAAGGGCAGGGCATTGGTAGTCATCGTCACCAAGCTTTCCTGCCACTTGTTGAGGCCAACAAGCCAATATTCGACGCCATCCACCTGCAAGCTGATAATCGGACGGTAGGTATAGCGATTGATGTCTTGGTTGCGGATGATGCAGTCCTCAAACGACATCTTGTTGGCACGGGAGACCGTCAGCCCGGCGAAGAAGGTGGTCAGGTGCTCCTTACGGTAGCCTTTTTGCAGCAGCTCATTGAAAAGCCACTCAGGATTAACTAAAACTGGTTCTTTGGGTAGCGTGAGGACCCAACCCGTCACGTTGTCATAATCAATCCCCAGCTTCTCGCTGAATACCTGCTTTAGCTCCTGAATGGTGTTGTGCAGAACGACATCGTGCTGATGCTGATAATAGTCCCGGTCAACGTAGTTCAGTACTGTAGCAAACGGCTCGTAAATCACGAAATCAATTCCTTGCTCAACAAACCTAATTCCGATGGCCTCCGGGAATAACTGTGCCCGAGAGATGAACCCGGCAATGCCGTTGGCCCAGTGGCCCAAGTACAGTAGGTGGTCGAGGGTATGCAGGTAGGCCGAGGCGTTAGTCGTAATATCCTGACTGAAGTTGACGCTGTTTTGCAGTTCGTTAGCGCATCCTTGTTCCAGAATCAGCTTCAACACCCGCCGCACAACAGCGAAGTCGGAGCTGTTTACGGGCAAGGTTATACCTTTTAGTTGCTGAAGCCATAGCTCGGTAGTGTTTTCGTGGAAGCGGTGAACCGCCAGGTAAAATGAAGCCTTAGTTTCAGCGGCTATCAATGCCATGAATTTCTCCTCCAAGTAGCGAAAGCAGGACCGCAGAATTTCAACCACTGCCACCGGGTCACGGATTTCGTTGCCGGCGTGCAGCGGTCGTGCGGTGGCCGTCATTTCCGGCCAATATTGGCTGGCTAGGTCGAAATTGAGCATTGGGATTCTATATCCCAGAACTGAATCGAGTGGCATAGCTTATGGAATGTAGTAATGCAGTATGCCGGCGCCGGAAAATGGCTGGTTTTACGCGATTGGGTCGGGTGGTTTAATCACTTAAGGTGCTCGCGCAGGTTGTTGTCGAAATAATGAGTGGGCTTTTTGCGCTCATAACTTCCGGCCTGGCCATACACAATTTCCTCGTATGGCATGCCGTCTTTCAGGTATTCAACATACAGGGACGGGTACCCATAATATTGGTCCACCTCCATGTCTAAGCTCACAATGTAATCGTAGGGGATTCTAAGAAATTGGTTGCAACGCACCACGGTATAGTCCGGATTATCGCGCCGTGTGTCGCCATTCCAATTGAGAATGTCCCATTTGCCCTGCTTATTGAAAATGGCTTCCCCACCACCATTTATGGAATAGAGCTCCAGGCCGTTTTCGTAAAAGTCCCAGAAGGCACCTTTAAACCAAGGGCTCATCTGACCTGCTGGTGGGGGACTGGTATTAGGAAATGTCCGGTCTTCGACATTGCGCACCATGATGTTGCCGTACTTAAACTTTGTTCGCGGCTCATACACGCCAGCTTCCCAGTGTCGTTGGTCTTCGGGCTGCAATAGCTCCTTCTTCATCCGGTTCCGAAGCGCCAGATTCCGTTTGAGCTTGGCCGCGCTGCTTTGTTTGGGCGCAGCCTTGGTGCCGGTCTGGTTCTCGTAGCTGAGAATTTTAGCTATTTCCTCAATCTTGGGAGTGGGCAGCGAACTGATTTGATTTAGCAAGCCGTGGAAGTCGATGATGTGTCGGTCGTTGTTAAACTCAATCTGCTGCTTGGTATCAAACACTGGGTAGTGCTTTTGCTTCTTGCCTAGAATCAGGACAAAAAGCTGGTCAAAATCCTTGGCAAGGCCTTTGGCAATAAAGCTTTCGACCGTGTTCTGAATTTTCTTGGTTGCTTTGGTGGAGGTTATCTGAAAGGCCACTCTGTTGAAGCTGTCCCCCAAGTCAATGGCAGGGAAGTTTTTCTGCATGATGTTGATGTTGTGCAGATTATAATTGTAGATGGTATTTAACAGCAAGCAAATCGTGTATTCGGAGAAGATGTTGGCGTCATATAAGTTAAGCGAATTCAGATTGGAAATTTGGGTTTCCCAACGGGCGAGCTCGTTTGCAATTTTCTTGATTTCTATCTCGCGTTTGGTCATTCGAAAGGCCGTATTGATTAAAACTGAGTTTTACACTGTTCTGACTATTTGAGAAAATTAGGCAAAAACAAGGTAAGAGTATGGCTTCTAGTTGACTTGCAGCAAGACCTGCAGTCGCGTAGTAAAAGCTGGGGAGCAGCACCGAGCTTTCTTTTCCTTCGGGGCAGCAATGCTCTTGCTGGGCTCAGTGCGGTGCTCGGGAGATAGTATCGCTGCGGCTAAGCGTACTTCTCCTTTTCCGAAACGCATGTTAAACACATCAAGACTGGCCGGCCAGCGGCTATTTGCTCCACTTATTGCTACTTAGCAGTCTTGAAAATTACTTTTTCGCCGCTTCTCCATCCATTTATTCCGTCCCCACGCAACATCTCTGATGCTCCTTTTATTAGCCGAGGGTACTCGTTCGTCTGAAACGCATCGTAAGCTGGATTTTCTGTATATTGTGCATACAACTCTTCAGCCTCGCTCTGCAGGTAAAAATGCTTAATCCATTTTTGCTTATGCTCTGCTGTTTCAAGGCATACGAAATAGTGCTCAATTACCTGAACTAGCACCGGTGTCAGTCCATACGTAGCTAAGTTTTGCTGCAAGGCCACCCAATCGGTACTGTACCAACCATGCCAATTGCCTTCTGCACCGATTTCCTCGGCATGCTTCTGCAGGACGCCTTGTGCCTTCATTTCCTTAGTAGCGCGGGCGTGACTGTCGTAGGGGTCAGTAAGGGCGTAATAGGTTAGGCCAGACTGCGAGCAGGAATAGGGAATAAACATGGTTTGGTAGTCCGGGTTACCAGCAGGAATGGTGTACTTCTTCACATGAAGCCCATCGGTATTTTCTCCCCAGCGCAGGCACAGTGGGGCGCACTCGGGATGCGTGAACGCATCATTGCCGGGTACCGCAAGCCAGGCTTCCAGTTCCGCTCGTTTCGACTTACTGCTTAACCCGTACCGAACCAATGCCAGTTCGTTAAAAACGGGGTGCCAATAGTCCTGATAAGCTGTGTACTCTACCTTATAGGGCTCTTTGTCAGAGGGCAACCTAAAGATTGGCTGCGGGGGGCCAATGCCCCGGCTTCGCCTGGTCACTACAAAGCCTTCGTGGGAGAATACTTGCAGCTCGTAGAAAATGGTAGTCGAAGAAATAATCTGCGCAATGACTGGCGCGGGGGATGGCTGGGCTTTCTTTGGCATATGCCTGGCAGTTAGGACAGAGCTACGAGAGGACCGCGCGCAATGCGTGCGAAACCCTACGCTATCAAATCGAAAATTAATTCCTGACTACGGCCGTGTTGATTTGTTTGCTTTAGGGCTTGGTATTGGGCTGCAATATTCTCCAAATGGTCGCGGCTTTGGCAGGCGACATAGCGCGTGGCGGCATGAAAAACCGCCAAGTCTTTTTGCCGGAAAAAATCGATGCTTTTGATGTCCTTCCCAGAATTTGACTTGTAGATAAACGTCTCGTTCGAGCTTAGCGGAAAGATGAAGTTTTCGAGCTTTGTATAGTCAGCGTTAGGTTTCTCAATTATGGGGCAGTCACTGATGAGAGCCGGTGGTAGCTGGCTCGACTGGGCGTAGATGAAACTGTTGTTGTGCATGGCCAATTTGGTTTCATCATCCTGCATTAGGGGCAACATGCCAAGCGTTACCCGCTGTATTTGCTTAAAAATTTCGGTCGTTCTCAGATATTCGACTGCTCCTTGCAGATGCTGTCGATTCTCGTCGAGGACGGTTATCCGCATTTGCAATTCAGGTATCTTGGTTTCTTTCAAGGCATTGAACTCCTCGTCGCGCGCAGGTACGCGCCATTTCAAGTTGGCAGCCAGCAGAATAATGCTAACTATGTTTTCAGGCGTGAAGCTGCGCGTAGTCAGCACACTGGTTAAATCAGCGGCAAACAGATTGTCCAGCATACCATATAGCTGCTCCAAGTGGTCCAGCTCCTTGCCATGCGAGCGAGTAGTATTGCGGTCATACTCAAAGAAGACGGATTTTGGGCTCTGCTGGGTTTTCGCGATTCGCTCTGTAAGCTTGTCGTAGACGTGTACCTGCCCGTTCTCGTTAGTGAAGTTTTTAATGAGAAATTCGGGAATATAATGGTGCCGATGGGATTGTTGAGGCATTGAATAGTTCGTGTTTTGGGCAGTTGGTCAGCAGCGCTATCTGATTAAGGATGCCGTTTTCATGGCTAGAGCCCCAGGGACCGGCCCGCATTATACTTGATAATGTCATCGAGCCGGGTGTAGCGGCTAATCATGGCGTCCGTCTTCTGCTTGGTCTGGTTCTTAATAAAGTCGTTGCTCTGGCCCGCCAGCTTGGATGTGGTGATAAACGATACCCGGAGGGAGTGAGCTGAGTATTTCGCACCTAGGTGCTCTTTCACCAGCAGATTGACGCGCCGGTCGGCCAGACGCTTTTCCGTGGGCTTGCCCGGCTCGCCCGGCCGGCTTCGTTTGAGCGAAACAAACAGCGGGCCCTCGGTGCGGCCCCCGAGCTGTGCAATCCAGGCATTGTAGGCCCCAATCGGGCAATACGCCGGATTCTCGCCGTAGAAGATGATTTTCTGCTCGACGTCCCCCGCTTGGTTGGCTTTGCTTTTGGGCAGGGTGATGACCAAGACTTCATCGGTCGCGTCATGCACCATTTCCAGGTGCTCCAGATTAATATCGACTAGCTCCGAGCGCCGGAATGCGCCCGCGAACCCGAGCAGCAGCAGCGCCCGCGCCCGCAGCCCATCCGGCCGCGAGAGGTCCAGCCGGTCAATAGTGCGTTTGAGGTGGGGCACCGAGAAGGCCGGGGCCTGTTTCTGCTTTTTGCCGATTTCCCGCGCCACGCCCTTCCGTAGCACGTCCAGCGCTGGCGCGTTGATAGCCGAGGGCAGCCCAAGCAACTGGTGGTTTTTCTCGATAGCGGCCAGGTGCCGGTTGATGGTGGCCAGCTTGCGGCCTAGGTCGGCTAGGTGCGCCACGTAACTGGCCAGCGTTTCCAGGGCGGCGGGCCAGGGCGCGAGTTCATTTTCCTTACAATAGACCTCATAGGAACGTAAGTCTGCCGAATACGCTAAGCGCGTATTGTCGGCTCCTTCGAGGCCGCGTAGCAGATACCGCTCGACGTTAGGCGCTACGCGACTCGCTAAATCGGCGGCCAAGGCCAGCGTTGGCCGGTCGGTGGCTACTACGGGTAGGGTCACATTTTTAGTAGGCTGCTTCATCAAAGTTGTCGGCTAATAGTAGCTTTGACATGAGCGTCAGGATTGGATACTGGATGAGTCGTGAATCCATTCCTTATATAATAAGGTAACAGTCGACTGACTTCGTCGGTCGATACAATCTCTCCCCAGATGGTTCGGATGCCTGATTGCTGACCAAGCAGTAAACAAGATTGCAGCATCCAACTGCCTAGGCCCTGACTTCGATAGGCACTGTTCACGACGAAGTCTTCTATTTTCATCCTTCTTTCTGGATTAGGAGGCTCAGCATAGCGCTGCTCACCAACCAAGAAAAGGTGGCCCACGCGGTCGATGCTACGAGCGAAGTCGAACAGCTCCAAACTCCAGCTAATGCCAGCGGGCTGATAGTAGATGAGTAACAAGCCTAGTCCACTATCCGGAAGTGCATGGAATTGGCCAGCGTAAGGAATCATCCCCCAAGCTTCCCGGCCCAGCAGTAAGCGCAACCGCTCGGTAGCCTGCGCTTGTAGGCGGGGCGACAGCTGCTGCCAACCTACTAGCTTAGGAAGCTGACCGGATAACTGGTCGAGAAGGAAGTACATCTAGAAGCAAACGGCACAAGTGAGTTAGCCACCGGTGATTTTGCAATTGCAAAATCACCGGTGTGGGTACCGTAAAGATAAGAAGAGTTTAGGGTCGATAAGTAAGTCTTATGGTTCCTAAACTCTGAAAAGGGGAGAAGACGAACGTAGTCGGAGCCGTCAGAAAATACGAGTACTGTGCATCCCAAAATGTGCGCAGTATTTCTGCCAACCACATTCCCATCCAGCTCGCTCACTTTTATTGTATGACCGAAAACTACCCGCTGCTTTTTCCACTCCTTATTATAAGTATCCCCGCGCTGGCCCATCGGCCCAAGCTGGCGGCAGTGATGTTGCCCCCGGCTGATACCGCGTATTCCGACTCAGACTGGGAGCGCACGGAAACCCGTGGCTTACATCATTCGGCATTGCCGGGAAAGAATTGCTCAAGCGCCTTACGAAACATGCGCTGCTGCGCAATTACTAGCTGGTACCGCAACACGTCCCGTTGCAGCATCGGTTCGTCCACATCGAACCGCGGGTCTTTAGCGGGCTTGGTTTCGTAAGTGTAAACCTTGAGCAGGGCATCGAGCAGGATAAACAGCCTGACGCAGTTGGGCTGCGTCGCGAAAGCTTCGTTGCTGAGCAAATGAGCGGCCAGGTGCCGACTGAAATTTGCGTAGGCCGAACCAGTCTCCGAATTCAGGTACAAGTGCTTGGTTAAAATGGCCTGACTGGCTTTCACGTACACGTCGTGAAAGAGCACGTTGCCAGGATTTGGCTGGCGCAGGTAGGAGTTGCCCACAAACTTGCGGATGGCCTCAAATTCTGGCTTGGGTTCGGGGCCAGTGCCGTCAAACCCATTCCAGCGCAGAATTAGTCCCTCCACCACGGGGACCAGCGTGAGAAAGGCACTGGTATAATTCTCTTGGTAGTAAGCGATGATAGCTGCCTCCACCAGCGTGGAAAATGACTGAAATGCGGGGCAATACTCAAACCCTTGCTTCAGGATGGCACACATCCTGGGAGATGTGATGATGCTGTCTAGGTAAGTCAGAATAGTGGCCTCGGAAGCCGGTAGCTCTGCGGCGAGCAGCCCGATTCTTCTGAACTCGGCCGTCGTCATGGTGGGCGGAGCCAATAGGGCATAGCCGGCCAACTGCTCGTTCAACGCCAGCAGGTCCATTATCTCCGCGTTAGACGTGGTGGAAACGTGGGGCCGCTGGGCATCCTGGTCACGCTCTTTTCGGGCCGCTACTTTAGCTTTCTCATAAACCAGCGCGCTTACTTTGCTCCACATGGTGCTGTCGTTGATGGCCAGGTCGGCTTTAACATCTGCCACGGACTTACTGGTCTGCAACTGGGTAAATACCTCGGTTGCCAAGTGGGCGGCGGTTATTTTAGCCATCGTGCTTCGTTGGTGCTTATGGCTGGCAAGGTAGAGTCTCCACCTATGCCCCAGTCCAGTAGTACTAAGCAGAGCTAGGCTAGCCGGCCGGCACTGCCCAGTAGGCTTTGGCAAAATCAACGATGCGCTGCTTACGGGCAAGAATATGGGGCTCCTCCCACTGGTTATCCTTTTGTAAAACTTTTCCAATTTCGCGGTCAGCGAGATAAGTTGATTCGATAAAAAGAGGGATGCAGTCCTGCGGCATGGTATTGCCTTTGCTGGCATTGGGGCCAAGCATTAGCAGGGCTAGGTTGCCAAGGTTATGCAGGCGCGTTTTTGCAAATTCCTTCGTGTATTCGACTGCATCAGGGTTCTGCGGGGTGATGTGGTCAAGTGTTCCTTCCCAGCGCTTTACTTGCCACACATTGAGGAAATCAGCCCCGGACACTGGTACGCTATTAGGAGATTTACGCCGTAACTCGTTTTCATACTGCCAAAGCAAATAGCGCGTAACCCGGTCGTAATGATGGTCACCATCGAGGCGGTCGTGAAAGTTTTGAGTAAACGTCCACCACCACCGAAACCCATTTTGAGCCTGCTCCCGCAAGGTGTCACGCAATGCCACTGCATCGCCAGTATAGTGTTTGGCAAGGCTGTGGAAATCGTGGCTACGGTAGTCACCCGTCGAGAACTCCATCTTGAAGCTCACGATTTCCATGAGGCGGTATAAGCTTTCGCATAACGCCTGGTCGTGGCCGTGGTGCCGCTGAATTTTCAGAATAAGCGGCCAGTTGTCTTCGCTACGCAAAAAAAGCAGCCCGGTAATGTGGCTGTGCCCGGCTGCCCGCCGGGTTACTTCTACTACCGTTTTGAAGGACTGCCGCAAACTATCGCAGTACGATGTAATCCAGGCAGCTTTCGCGTCTTCGGCAGCGGCACGAAGACCCGTTTTTACGTTTTCAAAAGCATCCTCCCAGGTAGGGCCGAAGGCGACGTTGTGGTAACGGAGAACGGTGTCTTCGCCCAAGTCAATTTCTTCAGTCAGCGCGTAGATGTCAGAAAAAAACCGCTCGACGTGGGCAATAGTGTAGGTAGCCTGATTGGTGGAATCATCCAGATAAGCCCGGTGCATCAAATAAGCTTTGAGCTTTTCCAACGTGGTGAGTTTGGCCCCCCGGTCGTTTTGAAACGCGAAAATCTGGGTAGCCCGCACCTTGTCGGATTCCTCAAAGGCCGAAACACTGGCCGTGGCCAGCAGCTTCGCCCAGCGCAGTAGGGTAGCGGTGTCCGTTTCCGCCGCAAATGCCTGTTTGAATACTTGCTGAGCGTGAAACAAGCGCTTTTGCGATTGACGGGCGGGGTCAGGTTGCGGGTTAGGCAACCGCTGAATGAAGGCGCGGTTAAAAAACTCATCATCGGCCACGACTGTCCGAAGCCGGCGCATTCCGAGGCGCACGAGGTAGCGCTCTTCCCAACGCCAGGGCTGGACCGGGCTACCGTCTGAATCAACCAGCACTTCGCCGTTTCGCTCCCGTAGCTGCAACTCCTCAATCAGACAGCTAAAGAATACGGCTACGGTGGTAATGCGCTGCTGCCCGTCGATAACGTAGTAGTGCCGTTTGTTCAAGTCGGGGCGCTCCAACAGAAAGTGACCCAGGTAATAGTCCTTTTTGAGGGGCTGCTCGCGCAAATCAATCAGCAACTGGTCAAGTTGCTTGTCGCCCCAGGCATAAGCCCGCTGGTATTGTGGCATTTCATAGGTCGCATCATCACTCGCAAACAGGTCCTCGAATTTGGTTAGGTTGAGCATGAGCTACGTGGGGCAGTGGATAAGATAGGCGAAGGAGCGAAAGTAGGCGGTTTGGTGTTCTTTCCTCCAGGCTACCTGAAAACAGGCTTGCCTAACTTTCCTTACCTCCAAACACCTTATGCCATCTTTACCCAAAAACCCTGGTGGAACCCCCGCCGAGCAGTATCTCACCCAACTTGGCGAACGGTCTTTTCTAACACTGTGGAGCTACGCCAGTCCTTTTCGTGACCAGAGTGCCAGTGCCAAAGCCAGCGAAGGCAAAGAGCTGTGCGATATGCTGGTTGTGTTCGACGAGCACGTCATTATCTTTTCCAGCAAGCACTGCGAGTACCCCACCACTGACGACGCGGTACTCAATTGGACCCGGTGGTATAAGCGAGCCGTAGCCGCCGGGGCTGACCAGCTTTACGGGGCCGAGCGGTGGCTGAAGCAACACCCTGACCGGGTGTTTCTGGATAAAGAATGCCAGCATCCCTTTCCAGTGCCGCTGCCCGCGGCCATGAAAGTGCACCGCATCGTGGTAGCGCATGGCGCTTCGGAACCCTGTCAGGCAGAGTACGGCGGTACCGGCAGCCTGATGCTCAATAATCAGATTACGGGCGCGGCTCACTACGACACCAGGTGGTTTAAACCCGAGCCGTTCACCTTGGGTTTAGTGGACCCCACCAAGGAATACGTGCACGTTTTTGACGATGCGTCGCTGGCTGCCGTGATGCGCATGCTGGATACCGTTTCTGATTTTGTGGCTTACTTGGAGAAAAAGGAGGCCTTGTTATCGAAGCGAGGTCTTAAAGTGTGGGCCGCCGGCGAAGACGACTTGCTGGCTTACTACCTGCGCAATACCGACCACGACGAGAACAGCCCCACGTTTGGGCGGCACATTTTCCCGGTTTCGCCCGGGTACGAAGGGCTGCACATCGAAGAGGGCTTTTGGGAGGGCTTCGTGCATAGCGACCAGTTCCGGGCCCGGCTTGAGGCTGACCGGGTCAGCTATGGTTGGGATGGCCTTATTGAGTACATCTACGAAAACACCGCCGAGGACAAAGCGCACCCACTCAGTGCTACCTCTTCATTTGCCGACCGGGAGGCCGGCCTGCGCATTATGGCGCGGGAACCCCGGCTGAGCCGCCGGATGCTGGCCCGAGCTTTTCGGGATATGATTGTGCAATCAGAGCCTGACCAGTACCGCGTGCGGCATACCGGTGCGTTGGAGGACAGCGGGGTGCAGTATATTTTCCTGCTGCTACCCCGGCGGGCAGAACAGAGCAAGGCAGCATACCGGGCCGAGCGATTCGAGATGCTGCAAGCTTACGGGTTGGCAGTGAAATTTCGAAATTTTGGTAAGACGAAGAAGTTTGTAGGCATTGCCACGGAAGCCGGCGGATTTGATGCGTTGGAAAGCTACGACCTCATGTATCTGGAGGGCGAAGAGTGGGGAGAGCAGGAGGAAGCGCTGGCTGAGCAGGCCAATCTGCTGTTCTTTCGCAACGCCGTGGCCTCAACTGCGCACGAGGATGAATACCCGGAAACAGACAATATAGAGTTGTAAGATATGGCGGCGTTTGACCAGGCCAATCCGTCAAATTATGCAATTCTGCGGCGGTATTTAGTGCCTACTTTGCTCTTCGATATCCGTTCCTTTGCAGCGTGATTATGGGCTGTTGCCAACTGGCTGGACTACTCAAACACCACTCATTGCACCGCTTATATGGAATTGGTGTTTTGAAACAACTACTTTCGATACGGCCTCTTCTCAACTGGCCCTGATTCTTTTCTAAATGGCCGGTGATATCGACATTGACAGGTTACTTCAGCACATTCGTGCTCTTGCTAAAGCTCAGGGAATGAAGCCAGCACAAGTGGCAGATTTTAACCGCCTGTATCAGCTTTACGGAGAATTGGACGATGTTGAAATAGTGAGTCGTAATGACAGAACTGGGGTTTTTCGAGATGAGCAAGTGGGCCCTCAAGCGATGTCTTCATTCATAGCCAACTACCTGCGTCGCCAAGCGGTTGCACAGGAGAAGTATCAACAGAATCGGCGCTACTACTTATTGCTGATGAGCTTCTACAATGCCTTTGTGCTGCCCTTAGAGGAGGATATTGCCATCGTTCAATCGACCCAGGCCTTGGACATCACTTCGATGAAGTCAATTTATGCTGACCGGGAGAGTACAGTAAGACTCAAATCGTTTAATGTAGACAAAGCAGCCCAAGCCCTATTTGCTGCACGCACTGCTTTCGCTGGTATCGGCCGCTTACTATTTCCTGCTACATTCGACCCCAATGACTTCACGGCCCAAAGTACCCAAGGCTAAAACTGTGACGCCTCCAATGACGTGGGACGAGCTACGCATCTTGGTAGAGGTACGTCGGGCATTTCGGGCCCTAGCACCCAGCTCCACCCTAATACCTGTTACTGGTAAGGGAAACCGTGAGGTGGTCTAGAGATGAAGGACGGAAGAAGGACGTATATTTCTTCTGTTATGGCAGCAAAACCCAGCGGGGCGTCGCCCGACAAACGGCGTAAATACGACGAGGCCTTCAAGGCCGAGGCCCTGCGCCTAGCATCCGAGAGCCGCAGCACCCAAGCCGCCGCCCGGCAGTTGGGCATCAGCCCCAAGTTGCTTTACCGCTGGCAGCAGGCGCAAGTCGTGGCCGAAGTGGGCAGTGCGGAAGTGGCCCGCGACCCGGAGGTGCGCGCCCTGCGCGCCGCTAACAAGCGGCTGGCGCAGGAACTGGATATTTTAAAAAAAGCCTTGGTCATCTTCGGCCAGCCGACCCCGTGAGCACCTACCAGTACATCGCTCAGCAGGCCCGCCAAGCACCGGTGCGTCAGCTCTGCCAGGTGCTGCGCGTGGCCCCGGCCGCGTATTATGCCTGGCGGCACCGTCGGCAACAGCCTGCTGTCGAACCGGCCTGGCAAGTGGCCGTGCGCGAAGCGTTTGCCCACCACAGCCAGCGCTATGGTACGCGCCGGCTGCGGGCCGAAATGCAGGCCCAGGGCCACGCCGTAGGCCGCTGGCGCATCCGTCGCGTGCTCAAGGCCCACGGCCTGCGCGCCCAGCAGCCGCGCTCGTTTGTACCGCGCACCACCGACTCGGACCCGGCCGTGCGCGCCGCCCCGAACCGCTTGCTGGGCCAATCGGCCCCTACGGCCCCGAATCGGGTGTGGGTGGGCGACATCACGTACCTGCCCCGCCAGGGCGGCGGCTGGCTCTACCTTGCTGTCTGGCTCGACCGCTGCTCGCGCAAGGTCGTCGGCTGGGACGTGCGCGAGACGATGCCCGAAGACCTGGTCAGCGAGGCTTTGCGCCGCGCCCTGGTCGTGCGCCGCCCGCCGGCTGGCCTCATCGTGCACTCCGACCAGGGCAGTCAGTACACGGCCACCCGCTTCAAAGACCTGGTCGCCAAACACGGCGCCCAGCAAAGCATGAGCCGGCGCGGCAACTGCTACGACAACGCCCATGTGGAATCGTTTTGGAGCCGCTTCAAGGCCGAACTGCTCGACGGCGGCAGCTTCCCTGGCCTGGCCGAAGCCAAACTCGAAATCAGCCACCATGTGGCTTACTACAACGCTGAACGCCGCCACTCTGCCCTCGGCTACCAATCGCCCAACCACTTCGAAACCCACTTTCAAACCACGTCCCACTTGTGTCCAGCTTAGCTAGACCACCTCACCGTTACGAGCTATACACTTATCTCTGCGTTGCGGAAAACATTAAAGCTGTCACCCCGCGCTTCGTAATAAAAAATCCTGGGGGAGGTTCCGATTTTCGTTTCAAATGTCGACCAACAGCAGTAAGCGATGACTATAGCTTCTGCGCTTTTCATATAAATGGCCACGATTATGAGTTGCGGAATGGGATTGAGTATGACGGGCACCAGATGAGGCACGAAGTTGATGTTGCTATCAGTACGCCCCTTACGCACGGCGCTTACGCCCTGCCTGGTCAGTTACGATTTGCCGTTGAGTGCAAATACTTTGCAGACTTGAATGGACTTAAGGGACAACTGCGTGGGCTGGTTGGGGGTGTACTCGACTTGTCCCCCTATGACGCTGTTCGCAAGGACTGCCTGCTTATTGGCGGCGGGTTCCAAAGCCATTTTGCTTGTCAGCACCACTATCACCGACGCTTAGATTTTTTGGATTATCTGACTAGCTACAACGTCGCTCCTCTCTTTGATTTCCGCCCTGCTGGCAAGGATATGCGTGCCGCACGACAATGGATTCGCGATTTCTGCCATATTCTGTGGTAAAGCTGGTCAAAACAGAATGGACATCACCCCGAAATTTGGTCCCAAGGAAACAACTCAGGAGCAGCGCCAGGTACTGGCGGACCGAGCGGCCGCGTTAAATGCGACTCAGGGTCGCGCAAGCTGAGTCCTTTCGCCGAGCAACTGAGCCCGCGCTACATCAATGGTGAGCTGAGCTTGGCCGAAGTAAACACGCAGCTGGAAGCCTATCATCTAATAGACCAGAGCAATTAAGTCGGTTGTCTTGTTGTTGATGGGGAAAGGCGCGCATTTTCCCGCTTGTTCTGGCTCGGCAACCACGTGCCATTAACCGCTCAGGACCGCCTTTGTCGCCGATTTTACGTATCTTGTATTAATGGAAAAGACCCCGTATTTCTCCGAAAACGAACGCACCGAGCAGCAGCGCCGCGACGTGGTCAAGTTTGCGGTGGGCGTGTCGCTGAGCCAGAGCCAGCCACCCTCGGCGCAGCTGGTCGAGTTGCAGAACCGCTACATAGCCGGGCAGATTGACTTAGAGCAGCTGGCTGCCGTGCTCGACGCTGAATACGGCCCCGCGCCTGGCCCGGACCCGCACGTCAAATACGCGCCGGGCGAAGGCCCGCTCGTGGAGCCCGCTCAATCTTACGAACCCTATCTGCAATTCGAAGAGCGCATCGTGAGCTTGGCTTAGTCCGCCCGCGCTGCCGCACCTTGTATTCTTCGCAGAGCCCGGCCGGTTGCCGGGCTTTTTGCTAGGCTTGCCCTGGTACTTCCCACCCTATGGCCGACCTTTTTGCCAACCCCGCCGATGGGTTGCTCTACAATAACGTGCGCGCCACCAGCGAGGTGCAGCTCGACCGCCTCGAAGCCGACCTGTCCATCAAGCGCCTGATGCTGGTGCGGGCGCAGGTGGGGCTGGCTGCCCCCCGGCCATCCAGTGAGCCCATCGTGGGCCCGGCGTACCCCATTCCCCTTACTCCACTGCGGTTTGACGAACAGTACCTGCGTGCGATGCACCGGTACCTGTTTCAGGACGTGTACCCGTGGGCTGGTGAAACCCGCCAGGACCGGGCGTTCCAGGGCTACAAGCCCGCCCCTAATGTGCAGGCCGACCACTTGATGACTTATGCTAACCACCGCCGCATTAGTCCGGATGTAGAGGCACTGGCGGTGCAGCTGGCTGCTGAAAACAACCTAAAAGGCTTGACCAAGCCGCAGTTTGTGGAGCGGGCGGCCTACTATCTCGACCACTTCAACCACGTCCACCCATTTCGGGAAGGCAATGGCCGTACTATGCAGGCCGTGCTGATGCAGCTGGGCCACCAGGCTGGCTACCGCATAAGCTTTGAGAAAGTTTACAAGGATTTCAATCTAGCGCGGGATACGGGCGTGGTGGGCGTTTCCGCCAATCAGCAAGAGAACCAGACCCGCCTGCGCTACCTGCTCGACACGGCCACTACGCCATTGCCTGGTGCCGCCGGCTTGTTGGCCCGTTTGCCCAACCAGGCGCAGCCCTTGGCGGCATCCACACTGGAGGTTGCCCGTATCGAGGCCCTGCGCGAGCTAAAAGCCAGTAGCCAGCGGGTGGGGATTCGCCACGCAGAGGAAACCGGAGCATCATTGAAGGCGCCCAACGGTGCGGTACTTACTTCGCCGGTGATGAACTACGTGCAGGCTGCCATCATGGCCCGGCCGGAGGCACTAACTGAGCAGGCCACCCTGGATGAACTGAAGAGTGCCTACATCGTTATTGCCCGCTCGGCCAAACCTCAGTTCACCGACAAAGCCGTGCTACAGCGCTTCACCCAGGCCACGCAGCAGGCCGTGAAGCTGCATCAGCAGCGGGTGGCTGTGCGGCAAGAGGTACTGCTGACAGAACCAAAAGGGGTGATTTTACCGCCGGTTACGGCAACTTCCACGAAGCAAAAAGCCCCCGGGCCGAAGCGTCGAGGGCCGAAATTGTGACAGCCTAACATGAAAACACAGTCCTGAGCACTAACGAAGAGCCCAGTTATACCCTCGGCGGTAAGACCAAAGCACGAGGCTGGGCGCAATGTCTTCGGTAAAGCGATAGCGTCCGTAGGCAAACAGGGCGAACGCTGCCCCGAGGCCCCAGCCCCATACCGGGCTGGCCGTAGGAAACGAACTGGTGATAAACAGCCGAACCAGCCATCCGGGCAGCAGGCAAGTAACCGCCACGCACACCGAGAATGGCAGTAGCCACAACAAGCCCTCGCGGCGATGTTGGGCAACTACTAGGCCTTTCAGCCAGTAGAGGCCGGCATAAAACAAGTACGCCATGACCCCGATTCCCAGCAAGCGGACGGCCCCGAGCACTGGCCCGAGAAAATCCAGGGGTGCCATTACAACGAAGCCCAGCATTAGGAAGGGAGCTGCCAGCAGCACTTCAACCGTCAGACGTGACCCGGCTACCACTACCCAGCCAACCAGCTGCCCAAGCCCTTGCCCAAACTGCCGCGAGGATTGGTAGGAGTACTGCTCATTGCGGCCTTCGTCGAGTCCTCGTTGGTAGTCTGACATGGCAGGAAAATGTAAGGTTCGTATTGTACCTGATACAACGGCTTACGGTTTCTATTTTTGATTAATTAAACCCCCGCTGTAGACGCAATTCATGCAAAAAGAAATTCCTGCAATCCTTTATAAGTATCGGGATTGGAGTGACTCGAACCATCGTAAGCTGTTGACCGACCGCGAGCTATGGTTCTCATCGCCCAAAGGCTTCAACGACCCTTTTGATACGAAGCTTCGGGTGAGCTACGACAGCCTCTCTGACCAGGAAATGCGGCTTATGCTTTACAAAAAGCTTCGTTTGCATGCGCCTGCGATGAGCGACGAAGCGGTTCGACAGCAGGTTGAGAAAAGGTTGGTTGAGTTGCGCAATCCGGCTTTTCTCAAACAACTGCACGACGTTAATTACGAGCAGGCCGCGGCTTTTTTCGGTTTCGTGTCGTTGGCCGAAGAAGCGACTACTATTTTGCTTTGGTCGCATTATGCCCGGTCACACGCTGGATTCGTGATAGGTTTCAATACCCAGAAGCTGCATAAGGATGTGGGCGGAGAATTTACCCGTGTTGCCTATCAGCCCGCTTACCCACCTATACTGCCCGGCTTAGGAGGCGAGGATGATATGCGGGAGCTAATGGAAGTATTGAACACAAAAGCAGCGCCGTGGGAGTACGAAAAAGAAGTCCGTATCACCAAACCGCAGGCCTCTAATAAGGCGATGAAATTTCGCCCTGAATCAGTCGCCCAAATCATTATTGGCTGCAATACTTCTGCTGCCCACAAGCAGGAGATAGTGGAGGCGGCTCAGGGCTTTCCGCAGGCGTCGCTTTGGCAGGCAGTTATTAGTGAAAGCGCCTTTGCAGTAAATCTGCATCCCGTCTGATGGGGTGATTACTTGAATGTTCGGGCCTTGAGCAGGTCGGCGTTGGTGAGCTTGAGCTTGATGTTGCGCCCGCCGCCCTTCTCATACACCTCGATGATGAGTTGCTTTTGCTCGGGGATGGTGAATTTCTTGAAGATGTAGACCTGCTGGAGCTGGCCTTTGGCGTCAATCTTTTTCAGCCCGCCGTTGAAGACGTAGATAGGTGTGATTTCCAGGGCCTGCTCGGCCGTGCGCTTGGCCACCTGCTTGTCCTGAATGTAGAATTTGACGAAGTCCACATCGTAGGTTACGTTCGACTTGTTGGCGATGTGCAGCGGGAAAAACAGGGTTTCCTGCTTGTATCCCACGTTGCCGGCGCGCACGCTGAGCTGATTAGCACTCTCGCTGGCCGAGGTGCCACCCGCCGCCAGCGCCTGCCGGGAGTACGCATCCAGGTTGCCCTGCGGGATAGGTGAGTTCGAGAGGATGGCTTCGCCCTGTGTCGACGAGGCCGACCCGGCTGCGCCCAGGTCGAGGCTGAGCACCTTGGGGTCGTGCTGGTAGTTCACCACGAAGGAATACAGTTTGCCATCCGAGGTGAGCACGGTCATGTTCGACTCGGGGAATCCGGCCGAAGCAGCTTTGACACGCACGATATTCTCGGCGCCCGTGGCCTTAGCCGCCAGCAAGCCCGAGCTGCCCAGGTCGACATAGGTGACTGGGAAGGGAAACACCAGGTGGGTGGTCTTCTGGTCGCTGATGTAGAGTGGATAGGTCGGCAGCTTATTGGCTTCCGAGTATTGCAGCATCCGGGCGGCCGAAGTTTGGGCCTGTAACGGCGCAGCTGCTAAGCCAAGCAAAATGGCACTGGTGGCAAATAGAGCGGTTTTCATGGGGGGAGTCGTTAGTCTTTGTCTACTTTGAGCATCACGTTGTAGCCGGCCTTCAGGCGGACTTTAACCAGGCGGATTTTCTTCTGGCCAATGCCCTTCACAGCACTCACGGCCACGCCCGCCGCAGCGGTCGCGGGGTTGGCGCTCATGGTCATCATGTCAGCCGCGCCCAGGCTCTCCGAGCCGGCCTGCTTGGCTGCGTCCCGGGTGATAGCCCCGGGAATGTGCAGGCCTTCCAGCCCGTCCACGTCGTACACTTCCAGCGCCGCCGGAAACACGCTGTTGCCCGATTTCAGGGTTTCAATGGCAATGCTCAGCCGCTCGCCGGCCAGGCTGCACTTGCCGTAAATGAAGGTGTTGGCTGGCAGGGAGTGGCCGTTTATGACGGCCGACTCGGTGAGGCGCATTTTGACCAGCGAGCCACTCACTACTTCCTGCGATTCATGGATGACGGCTGGCAGCGTGTTGCCATCGCCGCCCGTACCGGTTTCGGCATCAAAGCCCTGAAATGAGGCCGTGCGCTTGCGGCCTGGCCCATTAGAGCCCAGGCGTGATACCACGGCATCATCGTCCACGGCGCGCAGCCGTGTACTGGGCTTCTTCTTTTTAGGAACCGTGGCTAACGCCCGAGGTGCTGCCCCTCCCCCACCGGCACTGTTCGACTGGGCCAGCATGGCGGCCATTTGCAGCTGCGCTTTTTGCTCGGCTAGGTCGCGTTCATGCTCCGTGCGCATCAGCTCCATTTGCTCCTGCGGGGTGAGGGCTCCAGGCTGGGCATCCGGTGCAGCGGTGGTATTGCTACCGCCATTGAGCTGGGCCTGCTGCGCGGCAATCAGCTGCTGCTGTGCGGCGGCCACTGATTTGTCAACCGAACCATTGGGTCCGGCCTGGCCATTAGCTCCAATGCCGTAGGCTAAGCCCGAGCCTTTCGCCGTGTCCAGCTTGGCATCGACCAGGCCCCGGTTTCGCATGGAATCTACCGGGCTAGCGTAGGCTTCCAGCTTGCTGGTGGTGATGGTAGCCTTTTCTGCTTTGGGTAGGTTGGTGTTAAAGCCGGATTCCGTGTTTTGAGCCGCAGCCGGCGTGCCCTGGCCGCCTCCGCCCAGATAGAACATCACGGCCATAAAAGGCACACCCACCACCGGCAGGAAGGTAGCCATCTTGCGGGTGCGAAGAAATTGCGCGTCGTGCGGTTTGGTTTCCATAGGAGCGGATTAGCGGGGCTGGGTGTTCAGGTCTTCATTCTTCAGCACCCGCCAGTTCTCCATCAGAAAGCCGTGGGGATTATTCTCCGAGCGGGTCACATCGCGCAGCGAGCATTCCGAGAGGAAGTTGCGGTTGGTCACTGAGGTGGCCCGGATGACGCGCTGGTGGCCGTAGCACCGCGCCACCAGCGGCCGCGAGTTGGCGATAACCACACTGTCGACCGTCATTTCCAGGCTGATGTTGGCGGCAATCAGGTCGTTGTAAAAGCCCTTCTCTTTGAAGTTCTCATACTGCCGCTTGGCCGAGTTGTCGGCCAGGTACAGCGCCTTGTTCACGTTGCTGTCAATGGCCTTCTGGTCAGGGTCGAGGGTGAAGAACAGCTCGTGAAAGCGCGTGACGTGGCTACGGGCTTCCACTGGCCGGTTGGCCCGCGCATCCTGTGCTCCGGCCGTGAGTAGCTGCCCTCCCTCCAGCACGTAGATGCGGTTAGCGGCCGCGTTGGTGGATTGAAATGCGAAGTAGGCAATGGTGCCGGCCAGCACCAGCACCGCTACAATGAAGAGCAACGCCAGCGTTTTGACCTGCTGGAAAGCCGAGTCGATGGTTTTAAGTGACGCGAACATAGCGGGATGGAAAGTGGAAGGATGAAGAGCGGCTTCGGCTAGCCGCGGAGGCGGTTGATTCGCTCGCGCACCGCCGTGCCCGCCCGGTGGCCGAAGGATTCGCCCCGCGTGGCATTGCTGCTCGCGCCCATGCCGGCCAGCCCCTGGCCCGCGCCGACAGCAGCTCCCAGGCCATCGGCCCCGGTGCGCAGGCCCGCGCCACCCGTAGCCCCGGCGATGCCGGCGGCCCCAACTGTGGTAGTGGTGATGAATGACGTAGCGGCGCGGCCCACACCCGAGCCGTCGATGAGCATATCAGCCGCCTTGGGCACCATCAGGTAGCCCACGATGGCCAGCACCAGCAGGCACAGATAGCCGATGTCGGCTGATTCCACACTGCCGCCGGCCTGCAGCTGCTGGATGTTGCTGTTAAGCATCGTGACCTGCACATGTGCCAGCACGGCAGCATAGATGTTGGCCACCGGCACCCACAGCGAAATGGTGATGAAGTAACCGAACCACTTCATCAGTCCGCCGCCAAAACCGGGGATGATGGCGATGCCAAAAGCCAGTGGCCCGGCCACGCTGAGCAGCACGAGCAGGAAAGTAGAAATGAGGCTAATGGCCAGCTTGGCGGCCAGTGCGCCCAATTCCAGGATGGATTTGGTCCATTCCCGGAAGTTCTGGCCGACCGAGTATTGCACTTGGTTCATGGCCAATGTGGCTTTGCGGCCAATGTCCAGTGCTCCGAGCTTACCTAAATCCTCTTCATACTTTTCGTTTATCTGCATGTCCGATTTGGCCTTGGCGTCGGCAGCCAGCCGGTCCCGTTCACCCGTCAGCCGGTTCACTTCCCCCAGTTGCCCGAGGCGAATGGCATCGGTGCCATGAGCCACGGCCATTGTGATGCCGCGCAGGCCGGAGCACAGCGGCACAAACAGCAGAATAGCCAGCCCGATAGCGAAGGGCCGCAGCAACGGGAAAAAATCAATAGGCTCGGCCCGGGCAATGTGGCCCCATACCCGGCTGCTGATGAAAAGCAGCGCCCCTACCCCGCCAATGGCGCGTCCCAGGTTGATAAACTGCGCGGTAAACGTCAGCATCTCGGTGTATATCCCTTCGAGCTTTTGCTCATACAGGGCCATGTTCAGGTCGATGGAAGTTGGGTCCATGGTGCAGTTCGGGCGTTGGAGGAATAGAGAGGTGAGTGAATCAGCTTAGGGCAGATAGTGCTCGTCGTGGGCATTCGCCAGCCGCCGGGTTGCCCGCGCCAGAATGGCGGCTTCCTTCGCGGCCAATTCCCCGACTAGTGCGGTTTGGGCTGGGTCCTGGGCTTTGCCAGGGTCGAGCTGGTCCACCGCGGTCAGGTTGTCCTGGCTCTGCTGCACCATATCGGTGAAGCGTTGCTCCGAGTCTTTGATATGGGCAGGACTGAGTTTTTCGGGGCCAGCAAGTGTGGAAAGCAACATGACGTACTGCTTCTGCTGAAGCAACAACTGCTCATGCTGCTGGCGGATGGTGGCAACGCGTGGGTCCGGCTTAGCTGCATTGGAACCACAGCTGGTTACCAGAAACGCCGCAGCCAGCCAAAGGAAAGTTTTCATAAGTCAGAAGGTGGAATTGGGTGAAGACCACCGCGCTAGCGGGCGGTCATGAAGGCTCGCATGGATTCGCGGTCCTGCACCTGCTGGGCCTGCTGCTGCGCGATGGCCCGGCACTTGCTGCTGAAGTAGTTCATCAGGTTGTGCTGCTCGCTGATGCGATCGGCGATGTTGTCGATGAACTCGATGCGCTCCGGGTCCGTCATCTTGGCTTTGCTGGCGCTGAGTACCCCGGCCAGTTCCCCCATCAGGGCAATGTTCTCCGTGAGAATGCCCTGGTACACCGTCGAGGCCTCGCTGAGCTGAGCAGCCGACAATTGCTTGGTGCGCAGCTCTGGAATGATGGCCGAAAACTGGCTAATCATCTCGCTTTGATGGGTGTAGATTTCCCGAACCCGGCGGTAGTTGCGAACCCCAGCGCTGATTTGCAACAGGCTGCTGTACCACTGGTCATGTAGCGCCTGCGTCCGGTCGATAACGCCCTTAATCTGCCCACTGACCTTGGTCATATCACTGGCCAGCACCTTTCCCTGCCCAAGCAGCGTAGTTGAAATACCCTGGTGCACGACTTGCTTGCGGGACTGGTCCTCGGCAATCGGTGCTGAGATGACGGCCGGCATTTGCGCGTAAGCGGGGCTGGCCAGCAAGGCTAGGCCCAAGGCGAGAAGTTTAGCGCTTGATTTCATAGTAAATAGCCCAGGTAAAGTGGAAGCAGCGCTTAACGAGCACCCATCAGCGCGTTGAGGGCCTGCGCGTCCTGCGCTTTCTGCTCGGCCAGGTGCATCTGCACGAGGTTGCGCTGGGTGAAGTAGTTAATGAGACCCAACTGGTCGGTGATTTTCGCGTCGAGCTTATCGATGAAGCGCATCCGGTCGGCATCCGTCATCTTGAGCATGGCCGGGCTCACAATGGTCTGCAAGTCCGATAGTGTGTTGGCGCTTTCGGTCAGCATTTTGGTGTAAATCGTCGCCATGGCCGAGAGCTGTTCCGGGGCCACGTAGGGCGACTGGCGAAGGGTTTCAATAGCCGTCGAGTAGTTCTGGATGATGCGGCCCTGCTTCTCAAACACCGACTGCACGCGCCGGTAGGTGCGCACCGCCGAGCTGACCTGTAGCAGCCCGTCGTACCAGGTTTTGGCCAGCTGCAGGTTCTTTTCCGAAAAGACCTTGGTCAATTCCTGCTCTTTCACGCCGGCTTTTACCAGCACGTTGGCCGCCGAGGAAAGCCCCTTCATGGTGTTCTGCAGGCCGGTTTGCACGCCCGACTGCACTTCAAGCACGGGAGCGGTAACCACGAGCTGCGCAGAAGCCTTGGTGATGCTAACGCCCAGTATGGCTAGGCCCAGGAGCGTGATTCTCATTTTCATGATTTTTCCCTTTGGTTGAAATCAGCTGCGCTACCCTTCGCGCAGCTCGTTGGCGAAGAGCTTGATGGCCGTGGGCATATCACCCGTCTGCTTAAGCTTCTCAAACAGCCGCACTTTCTCGGTTTCCTCGGTGGTGTAGGTCACGTATTCCTCCTTCGAAACCTCGATGGCATATACCTTCGACACGACCCCGCCTAGGCTGATGAACACCTCCGTGTAGCGCCCCCGCGTAGCCTTATTGTCGCGGTTGATGCTCAGCACCAGGTCCTTTTCCTTCGGCGTGAGCGAGAGCAGCGCCTGAATCTCATCGAAGCGGTTGATGAACTTGCGCTGGTCAAGCAGAATCTTGCAGTCCGAGTTGTTGATGATGGCATCCTTGACAATCTCGTTGCCTATGATGTCGTCGATTTCCTGCGTCACCACGATGGCCTCGCCGAAGAACTTGCGCACTGTTTTGAAGAGGTACTTGATGTAGGCGGCCATGCCGGGCGTGGTTAACGCCTTCCAGGCCTCCTCAATGAGAATCATCTTCCGAACCCCTTTCAGCTTGCGCATCTTGGAGATGAAGGTTTCCATGATGATGAGCGTGACCACCGGAAACAGGATGGGGTGGTCCTTGATGTTGTCGAGCTCGAACACGATGAAGGGGGCCTGCACCAGGTCCAGCTCTTTCTCAGAGTTCAGCAGGTAATCGTACTCCCCGCCGCGGTAGTAGGGCTTGAGCACGTAGATGAAGTTGTCGATGTCGAAGTCCTTTTCGCGCACCTTCTCCTCCTCCAGAATCTTGCGATAAGGCCCTTTAACAAACTCGTAGAACGTGTTGAAGCTCGGCTTGATAAGCTCGTTTGCTTCCAGCATCACGTAATACAGGCTCACAGCCGTGGAGAGCGACACGTACTCTGATTGGCTCACGCTTTCGTCGTCTTTTTTCCACAGCGCCTGCAGCAGTGTTTTGATGCTTTCCTTCTTTTCCACGTCCAGCTTGCCCGAAATCAGGAAGGGGTTGAAGGCAATCGGGTCGTCCTCCTCGTAGGTGAAGTACACCCCGCCCACCAGCTCACAGAGGCCTTTGTAGGAATTGCCGGTGTCCACCAACAGCACGTGGGCGCCCTGCTCGTAGTACTGGCGCACCATGTGGTTGGTGAAAAATGACTTGCCCGAACCGGAGGGCCCGAGCACGAACTTGTTGCGGTTGAAGATGATTTGCTTCTTCATCGGCTCATCCGAAATGTCGACCAGCACTGGCTTGCCCGTGAGGCGGTCGGAAAGCTTGATGCCCTTGGTGGCCCCGGTGCTGCGGTAGTTGGTTTCGCAGGCCCAGAAGCAGACGGCCTGCTCGATGAAGGTGTAGAAGGTTTCCTCGCTGGGAAAGTCGCCCGCGTTGCCCGGAATCCCGCCCCAGTAGAGCGCGGCGATGTCCACCGTGTTCTGCCGCGGCTTGCAGTTCATGGCGTTGAAGGCAGCGTTCACCAGCTTGCGTACTTCGGTCAGCTCCTCCTCGTGCCGGCCCCAGGTGAGCACGTTGCAGTGCACCCGCACCGGCCGGCGCTTGTGGGCAATCAACTCATTCAGGAAGGCGTTGTAGTACTCGAAGTTGATGGCGTTCTGCCGCGAGTAGAGCGAGAGCGAGTTGAGCCGGTCCTTCTTCTGCTCGAAGGTTTTTACTGTCTTGGTGGTGTTGTCCAGAAACACATACTGGTTCAGGATGTGATTCGCGCCCAGCAGCAGCCCCAGCGGTGCAGCAAACGAAATGGGGAAGTCCGAGTATTCGGTGCTGTATTGCTCGTAGCGGATGTCGGTTTCCACCGACGTGGGCAAATCATCGAGGTTGGCCACCGAGAACATCTGGCAGAACTCCGCCCCCACCTTCAGCCCTTCGGTCAGGTCCAGGTCCACCTGCAGGGCCTGGTCGGACAAATCCAGCGCTAGGTATTTTTCCAGCAGGCCGGCCTTCTCGGCCGTGCCGGCCAGCTCATCCGACGTGAGCCGGTGCGAGCGGATGTAGGGCGCGTTGGTGGGCCCTACTCCTTCCAGCGTCCGCACGAACTGGCCTACGTTATCGAAAAAGCTCTCCAGCACCTTGGTGTCGAGCATGTCCTTGGGCACGATGTTGCGCCGGGCCAGCAGACCCGAGGTGCTGCCCCAGTTGGGCCGCTCCGACGAGGTTTTGGTGATGTAGAGGTAGCAGAAGTGGTTCAGGAACGGCCGCTCGTTGAAGTGGCGTTCGTAGGCCGACGAGAGCAGCGTGCGCTCGGCCTCGAAGCCGGGAGCATACTTATCCTCCACGTACCAGTCCTGCTTGTGCACCACGCAGTGGTCGGGCAGCAGGCGCACGGCCTTCACGAAGGCGGCCTGCAGCTGGGCGTAGTCTTCCCGCGAAAGGGTAAAGATTTCCGGCAAATCCAGCCGAAACGCCACGGTCACGTCGGCATTCTTCGAGATAAGGCAATCCTTCTCCACCTTGTAGATGGGCTGTTTGGATTCCAGCGAAACGGAGGGCAGAACCTTGTTGCTCATATGCGGAAATACACCCAAAACCAGTCGCTAGGCGCGGCTGGTCGGGTCCTCGTTGAGGCGTTGGAATAAGCGGCTGTGCCGGTTGGTGATGTACTTGGGCGACGAGCGCCGGGCGGCGGCTTTCATCAGCCCGTGCTCGCCAAAGCGGCGGTTCAGGGCGAATACCCCGGCCCACATCCCGCCCCCGGCCAGGAAGGTGCCCAGCACCGTGAGTACCAGTGGCACGCCCAGCAGGTAGCAGGTCACGAACAGGGCAAATACCAGCCCGATGCCGGCGACCAGGAAGTAAATGTTGCTGCCCACTAGGCCCTTGAATTCGACGGGCTTGTTGATGCCGCGATTGAGGTCGTAGATGGGCATGAGGCGCAAGCTTAGAGGAAGAAGGAGCGCACCACCGTGGCCACGATGACCAGAAAAATCATCGAGCCAAACCACGACACGGCCGTTTTCTGGGTGTCCTGGTCACCGGCGTTCCACTTGCCATAGACCTTGATGGCACCCACCAGGCCCAGCACCGCGCCGATGGCGTACATGAGCTTGGTCAGCGGGTCGAAGTAGCTGGTTACCTGGGTGGTGGCGTCCTGAATGCCGGCTGTGCCGTTGCCGCCGGTCTGGGCGTAGAGCAGGTGCGAGCTAAGAAGCAAAACCGCAAGGACCAGCGAGGTAGTGAAAGGTTTCTTATTCATGGCAATGGAAAAAGGAATCTGGAATATTGGAGTGGAAAAGGAGGCCCGGGCTACTCGTCGTCGGGGCCGAAGAGGTCGTCCAGCTCGGCGTGGTTGAGGGCCATCCGCTGGGCCATTTGTTCGGCCAGGCTGGTGCCGGCCAGTTCGACCGGTTGCGCGGGTTGCTGGCCGGTTTGCAGCAGGGTCAGGTATTCGGCGACGGAAGCGGCAGCCACCAGCTTGGGCGGGTCTACCGGGGCGATGTCCAGCCGCGAGGCCACCGGCTCATCGAATGTGGCCAGTGGCTCGTAGCCATCCGCCACTAGTGGGAGCTGCACGGTTTCGGGCTCCAGTGCTTGGTCAACTGCTGCATCAGCAGCTACTGGCTCCGGGGGCAGGTTGTGGGCTTCGCGGCGGACCAGGGCAGCCAGGTGCTCATCGGCCTGGTCGGCTTCTTCGGTACGGTTTTCATCCAGCACCTGCGCCTCGTCGCCCGCGGTGGCGGCCGCATCCATCGGGGCAGTGTCGCTGCTGCTTTCGTCCTGGCCGGTCGCCGTGCCGGTGGAATCGGGCAGGGTCCCACTGACCAGCGCCTCGGCCGCCGCGGGTAGGTTTTGGTTTGCGCCGGCTTCGGGGCGGTCCGCCTCCTCATCGGCATTGTCCCGGCCCTCGGTTGCACCCGGCGTGGCTTTGATGAAGGCCGAGGTGGGGCGCACCAGGGAGAGCGGAGCCACCGCGCTACCGCCCACGCCGGCGAGCTGGCCGCCAACCGCTTTTCTGCCCGGGGTCAGCAGGGCCGTGAGTTCCGCCCGGTAGTAGAGCAGGCCCACCACCAGATAGTAGAGAACAACCACAACCAGAATGAAAAGGCCAAACTGGCCCCAGGAATAGGCACTGAGCATCGCGGGGAAATAGCGTGGCACCCCAGGCCGACCGGCCCGGGCGTGAACTTGCCAAACCGTGATTTGACGCTGCAAACCTATCCGGGCTATAAACTGCTTGGGTAGAAAGTTGACGAACGGTTAGAATTCAATGGTGAGGTGCAGCCCCGACACACGAACGGCACGCAGCTTCGGTGGCAAAACCGGGCTGCGTGCCGTTACAATGGCCATCGGGGTGGAGACTACCCCACCAGATGAATGCGGTTTTTCAACTCATCCTTGCAGGAGCGGCTGACCGGGATGTAATCCTTGCCCAGCAGCACGCTGCTTTCCTCGTAAGCCTGCACATGGTCCAGGTTCACGATGTGGGAGCGGTGGGTTTTGAAAAACTGGTCGGGCAGCTTCTGCTCCAGCTCTTTCATCGTGGAGTCGAACACGAAGTTCTCCCGCAGGGTGTGCATGCGCACGTAGTTCTGCAGGGCCTCGAAGTAGAGAATGTCAGCGAGCAGCACCTTGACGTGGCCAGAGCCCTTACGCACAAACAGGTAGTCCTTGAACTTGGGGCAGCGTTCGGCTGTCCCCAGCACTTCTTTTCCTTCAGCATTGGCTGTTTCAGAAACGGGGCCGGTAGGACCGGCCTGGTAGGCATTGTAGAGGGCCAGCTCTACCTGCACGCGCAGGGAATCATCTGTGAAGGGCTTGACCAGGTAGCCGTAGGGCTGGGCCAGCTTGGCGCGGTTAAGGGTGTCCGCGTCGGAGCGGGCCGTAAGAAACACCACGGGGATGGCGAACTGCCGGCGAATGAGCAGGGCGGCGGCGATGCCGTCGCAGTCGCCGGCAATGTTGATGTCCATCAGCACCAGCTCCACGGGCTGAGTGGCCAGCACGCGCAGGGCTTCATCGCTGTTGTCGACGGGTTCGAGCGGAGTGTGGCCCAGCCGAACGAGCGTGCGTTCTATCTCCTCGGCAATAAGCAATTCATCTTCAACAATGAGAATGGTAGACATAGGGTGGGATAAGGGGCACCTTGGTCGGCTCCTCAGTCACGAGTAACCTCTATCTGCGTGCCCGTGGGAGAGGAACGGGTCACTGAAAGCGTGGCTTTCAGCTGTTTAGTAAGCGTGCGGACCAGCTGCAGGCCCAGGGAGTGGGCTTTGGCCGGTGCGTCCTCGGCCGGCATTCCGGCCCCGTCATCAGCGATGGTGAGCCGAAATCCGGTGGGGCGGCTGGCGAAGCAAACGTGCAGGTGGCCCTGGGCAAGGCCCCGAAAAGCGTGCTTGTACGCATTGGTCACCAATTCGTTTACCAGCAGGCCCAAGGTACTGGCCTCTTTGGGACTCATGATAAGCGGGGCCAGGTCCGTACTCAGCCGGATGGTTTGCTCGGGTGTAGTAAGGGCGATTTTCAGTGAACCAAGCAGTTCTCCCAGATACTGGTCCATGCGCACCTCGGCCAAGTTGTCGGCTTGATATAAGAATTCATGTACCATGGCCATGCTCTGAATTCTTGTTCGACTGGCATCCAACGCCGCCACCAAAGCGGGTTCGGGCAGGGCACTGGCCTGCCAGCCCAACAGCCCGCTTACCAGCTGCAGGTTGTTCTTCACGCGGTGGTGTATCTCCTGCAGCAGCACTTCCTTTTCAGCCACGGCCCGGCAGTTGGCCTGGTTGGCCACGGCGAGTAAGGCTTTCTGCCGCCGGAGCCGCCAATACAGCCAGCTGCCCACCCCGATAGTGGTCGTCAGCCCGCCCAGCAGCAGCCACAGCGACTGCAGCTGCGCCCGCTGGCTGCGCTGCTCGAACTCAGCGGCCCGCTTCTGCTCGGTGAGCAGCTTCACGTCGTAACGCACCTGCAGCTGGGCCAGGGCCTGCGCCTTGTCGCCGTTGAACAGGTAGTCGCGCAGGTCCTGCGCCCGGTTGTCGAGGTCGAAGGAGCGGCGCACCCGGCCCTGGTCGGCATGGGCCCAGGCCAGGCCCGCCAGCGCGTCGGCCTCGTAGTCGGGCATCTTCAGGCCGCGGGCCACCGAGAGCGCCAGCTCCGCCATTCGCTGCGAGGCAGCCGGCTGGCTTTGCAGGCGGTACACGCGGGCCAGGGCCAGGGCCGAGCTGGCTATCTGGGGCCGAAACCCGTGACGCTGCATGATGCGCAGGGCCCGGTTCATGTTGCCCGCCGCCGAATCCAGTGTGGTCCTGGTTTGAGGGTAAATCATGGCGTACACCTCACCCCGGAACTGGTATACGTAGCCCAGCCCGCGCGCATCCTGCGCCCGCTGCATGTAGGGCAGGGCCCGGGTCGCGTAGTGCAGCACCGAGTCGTAGCGCTGCAGCACCAGGAAGGTGTTGGCCAGGTTGAGCAGCAGGCCGCCCCGCTCGCGGGGTGGAACGTTGCCCACTGTCCCCTGCTGGTGATAAGCCTGCCGCATATACTTCAGGCCAGCGGTCAGGTCTTTGGTATCGACCGATACCAGCCCCATGCATTGCGTGAAGCGCCATTCGTCGGGTAGTTGGTGCACCCTTGCCACGCCGGCGCCTTCCTGGCTGTACTGCATGGCGGCCACGTAGTCGGCGGCCCGCTCACAGTTCACCACCAGCTGGTATAAGGCATCACTGACCCCCGGCCAATCATGCCGGCGGCGGGCCAGGTGCACGGCCTGCTCCCCTACCCGGTGGGCCTCGGGCTCGTCCTGTGCAAACAGGGCGTCACTCAAGGCACACAACGCCTGGAACCGGGCCGAGTCCGGCTGCTGCAGGCGCCGGGTCACTTCGCGCAGTGAGTCAATTGTGGCGCTGTCCCCTGACTGGGCTAGGCTGTTTTCTGCCGGCAAACCAGTTGCGCCGGCTACCGTGCTGGCCAACAGCAGGGCCAATACGGTCAAACGCTTACCGCCCGCCACGCCGCGTCGACGCTACCTGGGGGCTGGTGATGGAAGTGCTGCTGGTACGCATTGCTGGTAGAGATATAGCCCCCTCCCCTACCCTGCTGAGCGGGTAGGCATTGGGAAGGGATAGTTAGAAATAGCGAAAGGAAAGCCTGCCGGCCCACCGATAAGGGCGGGCCGGGAGAATAGCACCTAACGTAAGCTTACTTTTTAGGTGACATCATCTGGCGCAACTGCCGCTGAAACGCTTTCTGAATCTGCCCCTCATTGGCCGCTTTGAACTGGGCGAGGATGTTGTGAATAACATCGGTAGAAGATGCCCCCCCGCCCAGCAGCAGGCCCATTTGCTGGAAAAACTGCTGGTGGCTGGCCGTAATACGAATCTGAAAGGTCTTCTTCTCCGCGGAATCCGCAAAGAGAGACGTTAGGTCCAGCTTATCCTTGCCGTCCCCCGTAGCGGCCGGTGTCGGCGCGGCTTCTGCCTCTTCCTCGTCCGGGGCATCTTCAGCGGGTACTTCCGCTGCCGGTGCCGCCTGCGGAGCCGGGGCCACAACGGCCGGCGTTTTTTCTCCCTTTGGTTCTAGCGGGGTACTACTGGCGGCCGGCGCTGGAGCAGCCACTGGTTGCGGAGCAGATTCCGCAGTAGCGGCGGGTGCGACCGGCACGGGCGGTTCTGGCTGCGCTGCTGGTACCGGTGGCGCCGGCTCGACGGGCACCACCGCCGGCTCCGGGGCGGAAGCCGTCGGCGTGGGCGCTGCCTCCGGGGCCGGGCTGGGCAATACAAAGGGTTGGCTGGTTCCCATGTGGCTAATGGCTGCAACGGAGCCCGTGAGGCGGGCCAGCTCGGCCATTTGTTCTTCGGGGGTGAGTTTGGGTTTCTTGATGGAGGTTTTGGCCATGACGAAGGAGGATGCAGGCTTGAAATTTTAGAGGAAAAGCAGCGGCTGATGAACCGTGGGGCTATGCCCCGGGCGCTGACTCGATGGCCGGGGCTGTGAACGCAACGGTTTTGCCCGATGGCGTGACGGCCCCCTCCCCTACCACGAGGGTAAGAATTTCCAGGATGAGCTGGCCCAGGCCGAGGCGGTTGAGGTCGCGCTCGGGTAGCGGAAACATCGTGGAGCGGTTTTCTTTGTAAGTCATCAGCAACTCAACCCGACTCTTGAGCAACGGCAGCCCTTTCTCCTGAAAAAGCTCCTCCGTTTTATCATAAATGCCCTTCTTCTCGGACTTCACAAACTTGTTCCAGAAAGCATAGAAGCCCAGCAGGTTGGAATCTTCATCCCGGGACTGCACAAACTGACCCAGGATGCCCATGTAAGACATGGTAGAGGCAATTGAGCCCTTGTCCGGCTCAATTGGCAGGAAGATGTAATCCACCAGCCGAAGTAGCTCCGGCAGGCCCACCACGTTCACCGTACCGGGCGTATCCACCAAAATGAAATCATAGTCCTGCTCAAACAACCCTTCGATGGAGCTCACGGCTTTCTCCACGCTGGAAATGATGACCGGGTACGGGGGAATGCCCTGCTTCAGCAGGCGGGCCTGAAACGGCGCTTCCGACTGTAGCCGGTTTTGCTCTTCGAGGCGGTAGGCGTGCAGGGAGTTCTGCGGGTAATCGCAGTCCACCATGGCCACCTTGTAGCCATAGTAATAGCACAGCGCGGAGGCCATGTGCGTGCCGATGGTCGACTTACCAGCGCCCCCCTTCTGGGTGGCAAATGCGAGTACGTGGGGTTGATTCATGCGAGGGCCAGAAGGTTTGGAATCGTTGAGTTGTTAGTTGCTAAGTGGCAATGTTGCATTGCCACTTAGAAGCAATGGTGATACGCCACTAAGTTGTTTTGTTGCAAAAGTTCCTTGTTGTTTAGTTACAATGTTGCAAAACAACAAAAGTTGCGTGTGGCAGTGTTGCTTAGTTGTAATGTGGCGAAGGTAATAAGTTGCGTTGTTGCAAGGCAACTTTATGGCAAAACTTTCTGAATGCCTTTTGTGGTAAAGTTGCAAAGTTGTTTTGGGGTATTGGTGCAAATACCAAATAGCCAGAAGGTACTCACCCGTCCCGTTACTGATGTTGCATAGTGGCAATGGTGCAATGGTGTAGTGTGGCAGCAGCGCTTAATTATACTCCTTAGCTATTAAAGAAATAATTAGTGAACCTCAAGGGTGTAAAGTTGCAAAGTGTTAAAGTTGCAATGTGGCATAAGCCATAACACTTAGCTCTAGTTCTAGCACCGTTCAACGCCCCCGTTCAGATAGCTCGTTCATCGTCCAGCAAGCCATGTCATTGTCCGGACAAACTTCGTTTGCCCGAGTCAATGACACCGCCAAGTTCGCAGGCTCACATGGCTTGGCTTGCTAGTTTAGCGTACACTATTTAGCGAATTAAAATTCTAAAGTAGTTTTAGTAAACTTGGGGAAGCTAAAGTCCCCAAAATCATTATGGAACCAGAGAAGCAAGTAGAACAAGTCGCTGATGCAGCCCGCACTTTGCGTATTGACGTGCGGGTAAGTCCGGAAGAGAAAAAGGATTTACAGACAAAAGCTACGGCCGCCAGCTATAAAAAAGTGTCGGCTTATTTGCGTGACGTGGGCCGGGGAGTGGAGGTCAAAGAAAGTATCCCGCCGGAGCTGCGGCGACAGCTGGTAGGCATCGGTACCAACCTGAATCAGATAGCACGACTGGCGCAGGCGGGTAAGTCTTTTAGTAGCCACGAAGCTCAGTTGGTGCAGGCGCTAACCATTATCAGAGGGTATCTGGTATGATTGCAAAGACCACTACAGGTAATGATTTCGAGGGGGCGCTGACCTACGGCGCGGGGCAGCGCCAGGGCCGTGGCAAGGAGCCGGGGGAGGCCCCGCTTTTGGTCGTGGCTAATCTGATTCCGGGTACTCCCAAAGAGATGGCGCAGGACATGCGGGCCGTGGCAGCGCAGAGTAAAAAGATTCAGAAGCCGGTGTGGCATACCGTGCTCTCGTGGAGGGCGGGTGAGGTGGTGAGCCAGGCGCAAAAAGTGGCCGCGGCCCAGCGGTATTGTGAACTGATTGGTGCGCCAATTGACCGGCACCAAGTGGTGGTTTATGAGCACCGGGATAAGAAGCACGCGCACGTTCACATCTACCTGAACCGGGTGCCGATTGATGGGGGACCAGCGCTGCGGACGGATAATAACTTTTACCGGCAGCCGGCCATCACGCGGCAGATAAGCCAGGAGCTGGGCATGGACCCTATTCCCGAGCAGCGGCGTAGCCTGTGGGCGCTGGACCCCACGAAGGAAGCCGCACGGGAGCAGGTAAGCCGGGTATTGCAGCACTTACTCGCTCAGGCCGACAGGGGAGGGGAGGAGTGGTTGGCTTTGCAATTGCAAAAAGAGCTGATTGGAGTGCGGTATACCCATGATAAGGGCGGCGTTCTGCGGGGCGTGAGCTTTGAACTGAACGGCGTGGCGGTTCGAGGGCAGGAAGTGGGCTACAAAGGGGCGCAGCTGCGCGAAGCCCTGAACGCGCCCGGGTTGCAGGCGGCGGTAGGGCCGGAAGTTGAGTGGGTACCCGGCGCGGACCCGCCAGCAATATTGCCGAAGCCCAGTCGGCCCGAGCCCACGAAGCGCCCCCGCCGGAAGGGGCCCGCCCGGTAGCGGCCGGACGGGTGGGGCGGTTCATTCGTGTGCCCGGCGTGCGCCTCACCGCTGACTTTGGACCGCTCGTCAAATAATCCGCGTCGGGGGCTGCCGGCGAGGGTAAGTTGCTTGATTCACCAAGCGATTCAAGCGATGGAAGACGAGAAAGGACTGCGGAAAATCATGGAGTTTATGCGCCTATTTGCCATTGTGCTGATGGGCATCAACATCTACTATTACTGCTTCGGCTACTTCAAAAGCATGGGCTGGACACCGGCCGTGGTCGAGCATATTCTGGAGAGCTTTAGCAAAAACACGTTTCTGTTTAAGGCCAGTTGGGTGAGTAAGACGCTGGCCGTGGTGTTCCTGCTGCTGAGCTGCCTCGGCACGCGGGGGCGAGCCAATGAAAAGCTCAAAGGGGCCTCGGTGGCAGGCTATGCCGCCATTGGGCTGGCCCTGATTTTTGGGTCGGACGTGGTGCGCAACTTTCCGCTAGGGGCCGGGCTGACAACGGCGCTTTATACCGGGCTGCTGTCGGCAGGTTTTCTGTTGCTGCTGAGCGCTGGGGCCTGGCTGAGCCGACTGTTTAACAACGACCTGATGAAGGACATCTTCAACAAGGCCAACGAAAGCTTCCCGCAGGAGGAGCGGCTGCTGGAAAACGAGTATTCGGTGAACCTGCGCACCGAGTACCAGTTGCGGGGCAAGCAGCATCGCGGCTGGCTGAACGTGGTGAATCCATTCCGGGCCACCATGGTGCTGGGCACGCCCGGTTCGGGCAAGTCGTTTGCCATTATCAACGAGTTCATCCGGCAGCACCTGGCCAAGGGCTTCTGCATGTACATCTATGACTACAAGTTTGACGACCTGAGCCGCATTTGCTACAACACGCTGCTACGCCACCAGGACAAGTTTGATAAGCCGGTGGGCTTCTATGTCATCAACTTCGACAACCCCCGCAAAAGTCATCGTTGCAATCCACTGCTGCCCGAGTTGATGACTGACATCGTGGACGCCTACGAGTCGGCTTCCACCATCATGCTCAATCTGAACAAGAGCTGGATTCAGAAGCAGGGCGACTTTTTCGTGGAGTCGCCCATCAACTTCGTGGCGGCCATCATCTGGTTTCTCAAGCTCTACGACAAGGGCAAGTACTGCACCTTCCCCCACGTCATCGAGTTTCTGAGCCGCGACTACGAGGAGATTTTTCCGGTACTGGCTTCGTACCCCGAGATTGAAAACCTGGTGAAGCCCTTCGTGTCGGCGTTCCAGAAGGATGCCATCGAGCAGTTGGAAGGGCAGATTGCCTCGGCGCGCATTCCGCTGGGCCGGCTGGCCTCGCCGCAGCTATATTGGGTGATGTCAGGCAATGATTTTACGCTCGACATCAACAGCAACGAGGAGCCCAAGGTATTGTGCGTGGGCAACAACCCCGAGCGGCAGGCCATCTACGGGGCGGCGCTGGGGCTCTACAACGCCCGGCTGGTGAAGCTGGTGAACCAGAAGGGCAAGCGCAAATCGTCCATCATCATCGACGAGCTGCCCACCATCTACTTCAAGGGCCTCGATAACCTGATTGCCACGGCCCGGAGTAACAAGGTGAGCACCTGCCTGGGATTCCAGGACTTCTCGCAGCTGGAGCGCGACTACGGCCAGAAGGAAGCCGAAGTCATCAAGAACACCGTGGGCAACGTGTTCAGCGGGCAGGTATCGGGCAACAGCGGCAAGTGGCTGAGCGAGCGGTTTGGCAAGATTCTGCAGCAGCGCCAGAGCCTGAGCATCAACATGCGCGAAACCAGCACCAGCCTCTCCACTCAGATGGACAGCATGATTCCGGCCAGTACCATTGCTAACCTTACGCAGGGCAACTTCGTGGGGGCCGTGGCCGACAACTTTGGCGAGGAAATCGACCAGAAGGTGTTTCACGCCCGAATTCAGGTGGACGTGAAGGCGGTGGCCGCCGAGGCCCAGGCTTACCAACCCATCCCCGACATCACCAGCTTCATTAACCCAGCCACGGGCAAGGACGAGGCCGAAGAGATGATTAAGGCCAATTTCAACCGCGTGAAAACGGAAGTGAAGGAACTGTGCGCCCGCGAGCTGCTGCGCATCGGGCAGGACCCCACGCTACGGCACCTTATCAAGGAGAAGCCGGAAAAAGCTTGATTTGCTAGCAGCCAGCTATTGTTCAACCATCACTTGGCCGCATCCTTTATTGGTCGCATTAGTGAGTTGAAATTGCTCTGAATCTGCGCGCGTAACGCAAATGCATCAGTGCCCCATAAAGCAGCCAAACGAATAAGGGTATGTTCTCCATCGGTGGGCAATACTGTTCGGTTGTTTAGCTGCACATAGGGACCATCTGACTCCAACAGGGCACGGTCAGGAGCTATTTGCTGGATAATTCGCCGACCATTTTCTGATTGAAGCATAGCCGGATTAATCGAAAAATAGTGGCCAGCCGCTTGAATATCTTCGATATGTGCTGCTGGACCCGAATACCAGTGAAATACAGCAGCTGGCATTTGGTAATCTGTTAGCATCGCTAAAACACGTGTTTCAGCTCCCCGCGAGTGAAGCGTCAGAAAGCGTGGCCGGCCTTGCATTTGCTCCAACACAAATTCAAAACTGGCCACCTGACGAGTAGCTGTTGCCTTACCGGCCCGCGAGAAGTCGAGTCCTACCTCGCCCACAAAAGCAGTGGAGGGCAACAACTGCTTAAAAAGCAATAACTCTTTGGGTGTGTGCTGAGCGGCCGCTAATGGATGAAGGCCCAGCGCCAGACGTACATAGCGGAAGTTTTTAACAAATTCCCTACCCTCCTGAAAATGGCTGGGCAGCGTCGTCACGCCAATGGTTGTAACCTTCTCCTTTTCTGCCAACTCGACAATTGCCAACGGGTCTGGATATTGGTCGATGTGGCAATGGGTATCAAGCATAGAGAAGCAACTTTATGGAATGCCCGCCGCGCTTTTGATTGCGGGTGTTCCTTTGGCGGCGAGCAGGCTGCGCACTTCGGCCAGTGCCCGCCGGAAGACGGCTGCATATGCAGCCAGGTCACTAAGTTCCAGGTGACCACTGGTTAGGAGCGCGCGCGCTATTTCCCGTTGACTAGGATTTGAGCGCAGAAGGGAGAGGCAGGCTCGGAAGTCGTTGGTATAAATCAGTGTAGCTTGGGGGTCGACGTCGCCAATGCAAATATCCCGACCATAAGCCGCAGTATCGGCCCCAATTGTGTGGAGTGAAGCCCGACGATAAATGCAAGGCATGCAGCGGCCGCAGTGGGAAGCGTGCTTATCGAGCCAAGTGCTGCGGTGGCTGCGCTTGGCGCAGGAATTGGTAGCACCTTGGGCGCGGCGTAGCAGTGTTTGGTTGAGGCAATCGCGCACGCATTCTCCTTTGGTGCTAAGCCCAAGTGGATTTTCAACGGGGTTCTGAATACCTAATCCGGCGAGCAGCCGCCGAAAATACGTGAGGAAGTGGGGATGTACAGTTCGGGTACTGCAACTACCTGTGCGGGAAGGAGTAAGCGGTGAATTAAGGGCGATATTGCCATTTTCCGGTATCATAAGTGCTGTTCTATCACCGGAGCCGTGGGCCGCGACCAAACCCATGCAGAGAAACAGGAAAGAGCGGCTGCGCAACGTGTTTTCCGTTGCTGGCACGCACCCGATGACCGCCTGCCTGAGATAAGCTCGGCCGGGGTAGGCCCGGCTCAGCTCATCGTATGTTTCGGTTTGGTCGGAAAGTACGCCCCGCACGCCCCGATAGTCGCGGTGCCCAACGAGAATCATGGCGTGCGTTGGGTTCGCCTCTAAGTAATTAATCGCTCCAATAAAGGAATCCAGGCCCCCAGAGTAGAGCGAGACAACCTGTGCCACTGGAAAATTGGACGGTACGGCCGGCAATACGAGTTTTTCTGTGCGAGGCACAAATTCTAGCTGCCACGCATCACCGGAAATAAACGTCAGACAGCGTTCAGCGCCTTCGCGCACTTGCTCCCAGAGAGCCACGTCGGAAACGGGCAGCGTGAGTTGCAGCTCCCTTGTCCAAGCGTCTTCCGCCGTGCTGCGGGGTACGAAGCGGTCAAGGCCAAAGGCAGTGATACCGAGCAATAAAACATCAAGTACCAATTCGCTTGTTGGTGTGCCAACCCGATACATACGCAGCAGGTCCGCTGCTTGCTCAAACTTCAGTGCGGCCGATTTAGTACCATCCGTCAGCCGAATCTGAGCAAATTGTCCGGGAGTGGTGGGCTCGGCGATAGTTAAAGTAAATCCCATGACTAAGCCTGAAAGATGTCGAAAATATCCCCTTGCACTTGCGTGATGAACCCTTCCACGTCGTGAGTACTCCAATTCAATACCGGAGCTGGATTCTTAGTCGTGAACTCGTCAATAGAGCTACGGATGGTTGATTTCACTTCCTGAAAAAAGTCCTCGGTTGATTGCTGGCCTTGGGCGCGTAACAAACGCTCATAATGATGCCGCAGCAACTGCCGATAGATATAGTTGCCAAAAAACCGGTACAATACCTCTCGCAAATTTGCGGCACTCAGACTATCGGTCAGGGCAGTTTCTACATCTTGATAATTCTGAGCGCCGTCGAGTAATTCAACAAGGGAGTCATCCATAGCTGCCCGGGCATCGCCCTCGTCCAGCAGGCCGCCATCTTCACAAAGCACATCAACCAGTGCATCCTGGATTGATTCAGCGTTGCTACCTATTAAGTTGCCCAGTCCTAATTCCTGTAGAGCGGGGGCAAGCCCCTGGCTTCCTAGCGTGTAGGCAAAACTGCCTAAGCGTCGGGCTGCGCTTCGCCCGGCCCGTCCACCAACGCCGCCCCGTGAGCCGCCGCCACTCCGCCCACCGCCACCGCGGCCCCCACTGCCACCGCCGCCACCCGAGCCGCTGCCAGTGCCTGCTGCCCCCGTGCCGGTTGCTGGTGCACCAGCCGCTGACAAAAAACTGCCAACTACCTTTTCCAGTTTTTTGCTGTCGTTCGTTCCGGAAGAAGCAGCGTGTGTGACGCGGGACTTATGACCACGCCAGTTTGTACCGCTGGGTGATTTATAGTCAGTAGAGGTGCCCATGGTTTATTGGTTTTTAGGCCGCAAAGCCCGGCCCGCTCGTGATTCAGAAGCTTGCAGCTTTTCGACAGTTGAACGCAGTACTTCCGCTTCTTCACCCCCGGCCTGAATAATGCTACGCAGCCGAACACCAACCGAGGCCGGCACGTTTTTGCTGCCAGCTACCTCGATAGCTTCCTTAAGAGTGGTTGCTGCGTCGGGTAAACGATGCTGCGTTAATAGTACCAACGCATCGAACACCTTCAAATCGCCCGGTTGCTGCCGCAAATGCGAACTGAATAAATCAAAGAGTGCCCCGCGCTCAACATCCGTCAACTGTCGTGCCTCGGGAAGCAGCTTTTCGTTCAAAGCGGTATCCTGCTTGGCCATGGATGCGAAAAGCCGCCGTACTAGGGGCGGAATCATGGCCACCCCGCTGAAAGTAGAAGATAGCCGGTCTCGGGAAATCCAATAATAGTCCCGCAGGTCTATATCAGCCAGCCGGGGCTCCATGGTTACCCAGCGCCGGAGTCGGGTCCCGGTCCAGGTTTCTGCTATCGGGCGGACAAGTGCATCAGCGTCTTCCCCGGCAGGCACCTCCAAGGTTTCCAGCTTTTGAAGTTGTGGCGGCTGACCTTTGTGCTGCGACTGCCATTCATATAGCTCTTTATACTGCTTAGGATGAGCGTATTCCAGTAGCATTAATTTGACCAGTACCTCATCCTTTAGGTGATTCATCTGTGCTACGGCAGCCAACTTCTGGCGCAGCATTAGTGCGTTCAAGAAGCGCTTTACTTGCCTGGGGTTGCCCTTTAGCCCCTCTGTGAGTAGCGCACTGGCCTCGCTGGTAAAGGCCAGGCTCTCTGCCAAGGGTTGAGGTAGTGGGTTTACGACCTGTTTGATAGCAGCCAGCCCAAAAACACTGTATCGGTCCTGGGCCCGATGCTGTGTGAAGACAGTGCAGACATCCGTGTACTGGGCTGGCTGAAGGTGCTGCTGACAAAACAGCAGCGAGATGTAGGTTTCTACTTCGGAGGGCGACAACCACGGCAAGTAATAGGGCACCTGAATTACTTTTTCCAGGTATTCTGTCACGAGGTCGGCATAGCCTTCTAGCTCGGAGCTACCAGCTGCCTGCCCGTAGACGGTGCGTACGGCGTGCCGCACAATCCGCGGGTCGGCCCCAATTACAAAAGCGGTTTTGTCAACGCTCAGAAATAGCTTGATGGCCTCCAGATTATCGACAATGCGTTGCGGAGAGCAACGGTCTAGGTCGTCAATAAGAATGACGAGCGTATCAATGTCGCTATCCGCAATCAACTTGGCAAAATCCTCCCGGAATGTGCGGACGTCGGCACTGCCTTCTGCTTTCGCCTTTTCACCAAATAGGTCGTCCCATTCCAGAGCAGCACCTTCCTCTTTGGGTTTTTCTTTATTGCCCAGGCCAACAAAGCCAGCTAGATTGGCTACTACCGAAGGCAGTAAGCTGGCACCACCAGTAGCCGTGGCCAACAGGGCCGGTAAGGCAACTTCCTTCAGGCCGAGACGCGCGACGCGCATCCAATTAACCGATTTGATGAGCTGCAACGCCTTGTCGCGAATCTTAGGGCCGAAGCGCTTATGCTCACCCAACTCTACCAAAATAGAGCTCAGAAGTGCCGACTTGGCATCGTCGTATCCCTCAAATAGCCAGCCGTTGAAGTACAGGCAAGCAACGCGCTGTAGGCTGGTATGTTCAGGGGAGCCTTCCGCATCTTCCTCCGGATTTAAGTCCCGTTGAAGCATCTTAAGCACGCTGGTTTTTCCGCCTCCCCAGTCGCCGTACACCCCAATCGTGACAGGAAGTAGCCCAGGCTCCAAAATAACGGAACGAACCAGGTCAGTGTGAATTGAGAAGCCTAGTAAGTCGGTGGTGGTTTCGTTATCAGCCCACATTTACGCAAGATTTAAAAACGGCTTGTAATCATCAGAAGCTCAATGCACGCGGTCGAGCTTAAGGATGCTGATGGGAAGCTAATTCATTTTTACTGTTCAGCCTGGCGTCCAGCATTCGATTCAGCCACTGTTGAGAAGGGGCGGAGTCGTAATTGTAAGGCTATCAGCAATTAATGTCCTTGCTCACACTGAGGTTTATTACTTGCTGTTCAGCAATAATTTGTCAAATAGCAACGACTTCTGCCCTTAATAGAGTGCCGGTTCTTACCCGCTCGTGAGGACAATTTGCACCTCGGTTTTACCGCTCTTGTCCTATACCATTCGTGTGCTGAGTTTGCACCTCACGGCCCAATTCCGGCCACTCGTCAATTTTCTCACCAGGGCCTAAAGCGGGCCGGTAGGTTTGCAGCGTCGAATTCCGGGCTGGCAGCATCTGCGCCGGCCGGAAGGGCAGCTTTTATTCACCTACCCATTCCTCCTATGGCTGAGCAAGATGAAGTGAATACGCCCGCGCCGGAGCGCTGGTACATGAGTGCGGTGCCGACGTCCAACGGCAACCTCAGCGGCCAGGCTTTGCAGCTGGAGCCCGCCGGGCACTCGCTCTATGAGATTCAGGTTAATCCCGCCAACCCCAACCAGGCGGCCCTGTTGCCGGCGCCCGGCGCGGATGGCCGGCTGCTGAATGCCTTTGACCACGCCCTGATGCGGGCCTTTACCACCAACCGGCTCCCCGGCCGGGAGGATAAGTTTCTCACGGTGGAAAAGCCCACCATGCTGGAAAAGGTGGGGGAGAACTGGAAAATCACTGAGCAGGGCCGCGTGGGCTACAGCGCTACCGCCCCCGAGCAGCAGGTACAGGTATTTGGCAAAGCAACCCCACAAGTTACCCAGCAAGCGGAATTGACGGCCCGGGCCGAGGAGTTAGCCAGCGAAGTGGCCACTACTACGGGCGCTACCCGCACCGAAGCGGAAGCAGAGCTGGAAGTAGTGGCCAACCGCGCGCAGCAAGGACCCGATGAGAGCCGAGCCACTTACGCGGATGCAATACGCGATGAAGCCCGAGCGGAATTAGCAGAAGAAGCCCCCGCGACGAAGAAGCCCCAATCGATAGGAGAGGAGCCGAGCCGCGAGCAGTTCCCCGTTGCCCCAGCGCCCGACCCGGACGCGTCGGCCAGTGCGGAGCCGGTCGGGGAGTTGCGCATCACCTGGCAGCAGAAGGGAAACGAGGTGGCCCCACTACTGGAAATGCGGGCTTACCTCGACCAGCTCCGGGAAGCCGGAGTAGCAGTGGGCGCCTTGCAGCTGGAGCGGGACCCGGCAGGCAAACTCAGCGGCAGCTTCGGGGTAAGCTACGACCCTGAGTCGCACAAGCTGGGCCAGCTGGAAGCGGCTCTGCAAGGCTTTCGGCAAGTGGGGAATGGGGTGGCTGTGGTAGAGAAGCCAGAGCAGGCGGCCACCCGGCGGCAGGAAGTAGGTTACGATGACGACTACGAGCCCCAGCGCAGCAAGCAGGTCCGCGAGGCCTTCGGCGTGAAGCAGTGGGATGCGCTCAGCGCCCAGCTTTCGGCCGTGCCCAAGCACGCCCTCACCGCCCCGGAGCAGGTGCAGCAGGCGGCCGCTGCGCAGCGGGTGCAGCAGCTAGCCCAGCAGCAGGGCAAAACCACCGAGCAGGTCATCCGCGACGGCAAGAGCATTTTTGACATCGACACCAGTGGCAACCCCGCGTCGGCGTTTCTGAAAAACTTCTACGCCCACCTGAACGGCGGCCCGAAGACCCGGCAAAATCTGGAAGTCGACTATGAGAAAACCCGTCAGGACCTGCAGGCCCGCCTGACCCGGCACGCCGGGGCTGCTCAACCAGAGTTGTTGCCTAGCCCGCCGGCCCCGGATGGCAAGGTGCCCAGCGTGGCCGCTGGCCCCGCCGTGGGGAAGGAAGCTCACCAGACCGTCACCATGCCGTCCCCACCGGCCGCGCTGTTCAAATCCGACGAAGTGCCGCAGAAGGTGCTGGCCTCCTTCGGTTTGAATCTGAAGGAATTAGAAGTCAGCGGCCAGCTGCAAAAGCTGCTCAGCGGCGAGAAAACCGACTTGCTGCCCATGCAGGTGGCGGGCAAGAAAGGGCAGGAGCCGGTGAAGTTCGAGGGCAAGATGGTGCTTCACCGCGAGGCTGACGGGACGGCCACGCTGAAAATGGAATTGCCCCAGGCGAAGCTGGTTATTCCCAATGAAATAGGCGGGCAGCCCTTCACCCCTGAGCAGCGCCAGCGGCTCGAAACCGAAGGTAACGCCGGCCTGATTCGGGGCCTCAAGGACGAGCAGGGGCAGGAGTTCAACGGCTACGTGGCCGTGGATAAGGCTATGAACAAGGTAGTGGTCCTGCCCGAAAGCAAGGTGACGCTGCACGACACCGTGGCCGGCGTCAAGCTCACCCCCGAGCAGAGCCACGACCTACGCGAGGGTAAGGTGGTGGCGCTGGCCAACATGGCCAGCGGCAACGGCGGGCAGAAGTTCGACGGCACCGTGCAGGTGAATGCCGCCAAGGCCTGTATCGAAGTGAAGCCGGCCGCTCACGAGTTAGGCCAGCGCCAGGCCCCGCAGGCCGAGCAAACCGTGAAGGCCACCACCCAGACCGTAGCGGCGGCCCCCGTCAAAGCCGAAGCGCCCCAGGTAAAAACCCGAGGCCCCCGCCACTAGGCAGGTCCGCCGCAAACCACCTTTTTATAGCACCACAAGCCCGGAAGCCTACTTCCGGGCTTCTTTTTTCTGCCTTCCATTCTTCGAAATCATCCCTTCGAAATTATCCGCTTTACCATGGAACACGAACTCACCTTCCAGAAGATTAAGGAGCAGGTCGAGCTGCCCGAGCTGCTGAGCCACTTCGGCTACAACCTCAAAAAAGGCGAGCACCTGGGCAAAGGCAAGTGGCACGTTTTCGAGGGCGATGATACGCTGGTGGTTTTCAAAGGCCGCGGCGGCGACTGGATGTATTTCAACGCCCAGGACGACCGCGACAAGGGCAGCGTCATCGACTGGATGAAGAACCGGGTCAGCTCCGACCGCATTGCCGGTATCGCCCAGTTGCCCGGACGCAACCTCTGGCAGTCGGTCAACGACCACTTCCGCGCCTACCTCAACCTGCCCGAGGCGCAGCGGCCCCGGCTCGATTTGCCGCCCATCGTGGAAACCGCGCCCGGCGAGAAGTTTCACAGCATCTATACCCAGCACTGCCGGCCGCTCGAAGACACGGCCTACCTGGAAGGGCGCGGTATTACCAAAAGCACGATAGCCAACCCGCAGTTTGCGGGCCGCATCCTCAACCAGCTCTACACGGTTCAGAAAGAGGGGATGCCGGCCAGAACCTACGTCAACACGGCTTTCCCGGCCTACCACGAAGGGCGGGTAGTGGGGCTGGAGCTGAAAGGGGAGGGCTTCAAGGGCCAGGCTCCCGAAAGCCAGTTCACCCGCTCGCTGTGGTTGAGCAAGCTGCCTGAGGGTCGGCCGGCAGCAGTGCTGGTAGTCAGCGAATCGGCCCTCGATACGCTGTCCTACGCGCAGTTGCACCCCGGCGAAAGCGCCCTGTATGCCTCGACAGCTGGTACACTCACGCAGAACAAGATTTATGAGTTGAAGCGGCTGCTCAACGAGGAGCATATTCCGGCCATCCGGGCCGCCTTCGACAACGATACGCAGGGCCACCACTTCGATACGCGGCTGCTAGCCGGTCTGGCCAGCGAGCAGAATCCCATGAAAGTGGTTCGGGAGCATGAGCACCTGCTGACCGTTGAAATCACGGCCGCCCACCCGGCTGGCGTGCAGGCGCTCAGTCAGCACCTCAAAAGCTACAACGACCAAGCCGCCCTCCAATACGCTCAGGAAAACGGGCAGCCGGGCAATCCGGCCAGCAGCCAGACCCTGCGCGACGAGCTGATTCACTCTAACAAGCTGGGAGCCCATACCTACCAGTTTCACGTGCCGATGAGCCGCGAGGCACTGGGGGCCTTCAACCAGGCAGCCAGCCGGGCGCTGGCGTTTGCGCACCGCGTGGAGATTGTGAAAAGCCAGGGCAAGGACTGGAACCAGGACCTCAAACAAGACCAGCTGCAGCGGGTGGTGCAGCACGAACTGAGCGGCATCGACGAGGACCAGTACGGCTTTGGCCAGCAGCATTGGGACAACCCCGTCATCGAAGGCAGCGGCAAAATCACGCAACAGCACGCGGCGCAGGCCCGCAGTCAGGGCGAGCGGCTGCTCGTGGTCGAGCTTCGGGAAAGCCGTGATGCCGTGGCGCTGCTGCCCACCCTGCGGGAGAACCTCGAAAGGGTCGGGCTCACCATTGACCACGCTCTTAAGCTGGAGTCGAACGTGCCCCGAGAAATTGCCACAGAACTCACGCTACGCTACCGGCTCGATTCGCCGCAACTGCCGGCCATAAGTGATGCGCTGGATGCCTTGCGGCAGAATCCCAGGGCCACGGTCATTGAGCCAGTGCAGGATGCGGCCGGGCGCCGACAACTCGCCGCCGCGCAGGAGCAGCAGCGTCGGGCCGGGCCTCAGTTGGTGCCTAGTGATTCTCCCGCTCACGACCAGGCCCGGCAATCGTTTATCGAGGCGGCAGGCCAGGTGGCCCGGGAGCTGCGCGCGAGCGCCGCGCTGTTGGATGCGGCCCGTTTGCAAGAGGTGAGCAAGCAGTTGCTAACAAAGCCGGCGCTTACGGGAGTGAATCAGGAAAATATTGGGAAGGTTTTGACGGCCCTCGATAAATTGGAGGGGCTAAAAGCCAATCCAGCGGTAGCGCAGCTACGGCAGGCAGTGCAAATACTACAGAAGCCTCTTTCGCCTACCCAGGAAGTCAATCAACGAAGCCGTCCCCGTTTATAAAGGCATCACGCGCAAAGCTCAACAACAGGTGTAATGACAATTTTTAATAGTGTTGCAGACTGTATTCTCTACTTCGAAACCTGCAAAAAGGCTTTTCCGGTCCTGAATGAGATTGTTAAACCAGGGGATTTCAAAGGGTGGGTCAGGAAGCTGGAGTTCTATGCAAACCCAAGCCTCGACGACTATTTTTTCACCATAAATCCTAGTCGGAACCTGCTCTATATTTCGGTGGCAACAGGTTGGGGCCTGCTTACCCACCAGGAATCCGAGCCGTTGAAACTTTACAGGAGCATGCTAGGGAAGCTGAGCTTGTACTTGCAAAATTTTCCGGAGTTAAAAGCAAACAGAAGCTTCCGGGGAAAGGTCCAAAATCTAAACGAGTTGGGTTTGTTGCCAACCCTGAGTGAGCTTTCCCTTGCGTATCAATTAGCAGCTCGCGGCGAGGAAGTGAAATTTGAGACAAAGTTCACGCGCGCAGATACCGGTACCGTGAAGGATGTTGACTTAACCGCGACCGATGGCAACGGCACGGTTGTTCACTACGAAGTCTACATGCCAAACAAAGACCTTGAAGTTGAAGGCTTTTTCGACCTGAACCAGGATGACACCCACTTCGCGGACAGAATCAAAGCAAAGCTTCTGGATAAGTTCGGAAACGGAGTTGTTAATGAACTGGAAGGGTCAACCCTGTTGGCAATAAACACCGCCTTCTGCGCTACACTTCGTCTTAAAAATGCTTTGGCGCTCGCAGCAACTAACGATGCATGGCTGCGCACGCTCATTCCGCAGCACATGGATGGGCTCCTGTTATTCGATGACGACTTCGAAACCGACGATTCTTTCACCTTTGTACGGCGGCTCATGAAAGCCTGAATGCCGACACTAACGGGGTTGGGTAGTCGCCGGAAAGCTGCTCAAGGCAGCGCGATGCTGACAATGTGGCTACGTTCTTCGGGCGCATCCTGCTGGGTTGCGTATTGCACGTAGTATTCCAGGCGGGTACCCGGTGCAAAAACATCTGTGTCGAGGTAGGGCGAACGAGCATTGACAGCCACCCGCTGCCAGGGGCCAGCATCACCGCCCACCCGGCGGAAGATGTGGGCCATTTCCAACAGCTCTTTCGAGAAGGTTAGGTGGCGGCCTTCCTGCGTTAGCGTAAGGTCAATCCTAGCGGTATACATAAGGGAAGCAACTAATTGTGAACGGGCTGGGCGACCATGCCTGGCAGCAGAACGCGCTACATACCCAGCCACGCCAGTTGCCCGTGCCCTTCCAGCAGGGCCACGGTATGGTGCCAGTAGAACAGCGCGTCCCCCGGCACCGAGCGCAGCTTGTTGAGGTAGTTGAAGTCGGGATGCGGCACGAAGAAGTTGCGTGGGTCGGCACCGGCCTCGGGACGGGGTAGGGGGCTGTAATCCTCCACGAGCAGCCGGACGGCCAGGTACGCCACGCGGGCGGCAGCGGCCACGGCCTGGTCTTCACGGAAAGCGCCGTCGATGACGAAGTTGCGGAAGCCGGCAATGCCGCGGCGCAGCTCGGCCGGGGCCGGCTCTTTGGCTGGCACCCGGTTTAGCTTCATCTGAGCCAGCAGCAACGCTGTTTGCAGGGCATCTACCAGCACGTCGGCCGCGCTGGCTTCGGTCAGGTGGCGGTAGCGCAGCTCCTTGGCCACGGTGCCGGCAAATGATTCGGCCACGATGGCCACATGCTGCACCTGGTCGAAAAGTACTCCTAAATCAAAAAGCTGCTTGATGATTTCCAGCTCCTTGCCCTTGCCGTAAAGAATGCCGGTAGTACGCGGGGCAAAGGCCGTGAGCTTGTCGCCGGCGATGGATTCAACGCTCGGGGCCGCCACGCGCAGTGGTTCGCCCACCTGGTGCAGGAAGGAGGAGGCCACGGGCAATTGCAGCACCTGCGGGTAGTTGTGTTCCTCGAACAGCAGGTCGATGGCGATGGACCGCTGCGGGTGCTCGGCCAGCAGCTGCTGGTCCAGAGCGGAGTCGTAGAACACGTAGTAATGGCCCCGCGGTACGTCGTCCTTGTGGCTGCGGGTGGCGTCGTAGGCAAACGAGCGAAACGGGGGCTGCGCGCAAACCTGCGTCAGGGCCGCCTCAATGGCTGCCAGCTCGGCTTGGGTGACCAAATCTACGTCCACGGAAAAGCGCCGGGCCTGGCCCAGCACGAGCACCAGGCAGGTCCCGCCCTTAAACGTGAAGGGTAGCCCGGTCCCGACTAACCGCTCGACCAGGGTCAGGGCCAGAATCATTTTTTCCAGAATTGAAGGGTCCAGGCCGGGGCGCTGCTGGCAGTGGTCCATCATCCACTCGCGGGTAAAAGAGGTTGTCGTAATCATGTGGGAAGCAGCGAGGAAAGGCCCACGGTTAGCAGCAGCTCGCGTAGGGCGAGCGCTTTGCCCCGCCGCTTGGCGTAGGAAAACAGGGTGCGGCCATCGAGCCGGTACTGGCGGGCAGCCGTGCGGTAAATGGTGCGCAGCTCCTCGCCCTGGTAGGCCGCGAATACCGTGGGGTCGCTGAGCAGGTCCACCAGCAGCTTCTCCAGGCGCGGCACGGGCGTGTCGGCCACGCGCTGCACGGGGGCGCGGCTCACCAGCGGCAGCACCAGCACGGCGTCGGGGATTTCGGCCACGTACAACTCCAGCACGCGGGCATCGGGTTGCAGAAACACGCGCCCCCCCAGGCGGTCTTTCAGGGCGTAATAGGTTGATTGCAGCGCCTCGGGCGCCACTTCTACCAGCTGCACGGTCCGCATCAGTTGGTGAGTGGTGAAGTCGTTCAGCCACTGCGTGGTCCACGCGCAGCCATTGTCTAGGAATAGCTCGGTAGCAACTGCCTGCCACAGGTTCGCCAGTTCCGGCGGCACCGCTGGGGTGAAGTCGGCTACTAAAGGCCCACCCGGTAGGGCATATACTCCCCGGCCTGAGTGAGCCAGTTGGTTGCGCTGGGTTAGCCGATGCAGATACACGTCGAGTGTGGCCTTCTTAAGCGCCGGATTCAGTGTGGCCACCCGCGCCAGCAGTTCCTTGCGTGAAAGCACGGGCTGATTGTCAAACCAATGGTGAAGCTGAGCCTCTACGGTTGCCAGAAAATGCTCGTCGGACGAATGCATGCTGCAAGATACGCCAACGAATGCCGATTGTTGGCATATCTTTCATGGATTGCCAAGATTGCTGTGGTATGGTCACTGACGAAGCAGGCGCTGACGAGAATATGCGTAGGAAAACGTCGAGGTGGTGACTGGGGTCAATGAATGGAATGCATCGAAGGCTACTCAATGTATAGAGCTGTTGCGTCGGGCGATGCGGGTGGTACAATTACCAGTGCATAACCAACAGCACTCTGCAACCAAGGATTTTGCAAGGAAAAGTCTCGTAAGCAAGAGCTTCACCTGCAATAAATTGCCAAGCAGTATTTACACCTCAATCAAAACAGGAGCAGCTCCTAACTCACCATTGCGCCACCGCTCGACTGGATTTATGATAGTAGTGTAGGTCGGTCCTGCCGTCAAAGCCCCATGGACAAACCAAAGTTCGTACTGCTCCCCTCTCTGCTTTTTCCAAAGCGTAGAGGCTACTCGCCACTGCCTTTCACTTACTTCAAAAGCCGTTTTCCTGGTTTCAGAGGTGGCTTTCACTTCGATATACCGAATGATTTCGCCCCCTTTCTTTATAAGAAAATCGCAGCCCTCACTGAGGGATGTCTCCGTATTGCCATGGATTAGTTCGTAATCAACTTCTTCGATGGCACTGGTATAAAGGGCGTAAGTAGGATTCCGTACTACTCGGGTAAGGGAAGAGTTTTCGTCAAATTCTTTCTGTAGTTGCAGCCAAACCACTTCTTCGCCACGCTCACCTATGCCTTTTCGTAAGGCTGACCCCGGCTTGGTTGTGGAAACATCACCGGCATCGTCGACGTCGTTACCCTCACCCAGCGGGCCTTTCTGGCGCTCTCCGATATCGGCCGGCTTGCTGGTAGTAGGCGCAAACGGCCGCGCTGTGAAATTATTAGCATCGAGCGGGGGGGCTTGTTCCAACCGCTTTTTCTCTTGGTCGCGTTGGAGTTGCTGCTTTGCTCGCTGCGCTTGAATAGCGGCTGCCATGTCAATGCCATCGGCTTCAGCTTGCAGAAAAGCATCCCAGCGCGCCTTCTCCTCCGGGCGCATTTGTTTTTCCAGGTGGGCGCGCGCAGTTGTCTTCCAGCCTAAGCTTTGCAATAGGTAAAGGGCAGTGGCTGTTGCAGAACTCCCGACCCGCCTCTGCTTCCTGATTCCAGCGGCTATTACCGGCGGTGACGCTTCCGCCAAAAGAGCAAAATCTGCTTCTCAACGGCTGGTTTAGGCAGGGCCACGGCCAAGCTTGCCTGCCGT
>NZ_DASVSI010000007.1:0-8765 GCF_036388155.1 Hymenobacter sp.
GCAGACCATCCCGGCCGAAATCTGGCGCAAGAACAACGCGCAGGTGAGCAAGGTGATGGTGACGAAGAAGCCCGTGGTCTCCTTCGTGCTCGACCCCTACCAGCAGACGGCCGACACGGACCTGTCCAACAACGCCTTCCCGCGCCAGCCCGCCGCCTCCCGCTTCGAGCTCTTCCAGCAACAAGCCCCCACCGCCCCCAACCCCATGCAGCAGGCCAAGCAAGCCACCAGCCCCATGCAGAAGCAGGAACAAAAGCCTGTAGGCAGTGGCCAGTGATTACTTGAAGCGTTTAGATATTAACGCAAAAAAGCGGCTCTTATGAGCCGCTTTTTTAATGCATAGTTATATGACCAAAAATTCCCCTCGAACGGTCATGCCGAGCGCAGCCGAGGCATGACCGTTTGGGGATTGTTCTGTTGGTTTTTACAGTCAACGCTGGCAACTCGCCTAGTAGAGCTTAACCTTACTCAATTTGAAACACGCTACGCCGTCAGCGAGGCTTCCACCGCGGTACTGGGCAGCGGCTCGGTGCGGCCGGGATAGGTGAGCAGGGCGTGCTCCAGGCAGGTAAAAGCTGCGTCAAGGTCGGTGCGGTTGAGCACGTAGGCAATGCGCACCTCTTGCTGACCCAGGCCAGGGGTATGATAGAAGCCGTTGGCCGGCGACAGCATCAGCGTTTGGTTTTCGTAGGAAAAGCTTTCCAAAAGCCATTGCCCGAAGGCTTGGCTGTCGTCTACCGGCAAGTGGGCCAGCACGTAGAACGCGCCCCCGGGCCGGGGGCACACCACGCCGGGCATGGCTTGCAGTCGGGCCACCGTCAGGTCGCGCCGGGCTTGGTATTCGGCCTTGCTGTCGTCAAAATACGATTCGGGCAAGTCGGCGGCGGCTTCGGCCAGCAGCATGCCCAGGCCGGGCGGGCTCACCCGCATCTGGGCGAAGCGGAAGGCCGCCATGTACACTTCTTTATTGAGCGTTACCAAGGCACCAATGCGGGCCCCGCAAGCGCTGTAGCGCTTCGATATGGTGTCTACCACCACCACGTTGGGTTCGGCACCGGCCAGCTCCAGGGCACTCACGTAAGGCGCATCGTAGCAAAACTCGCGGTAGGCTTCGTCCGAAATCAGGTACAGGTTATTGGCTTTGCACAGTGCCAGAATGCTTTCCAGCTCGGCCCGGCTGTACACATAGCCGGTTGGGTTGCTGGGGTTGCAGATAAGAATGGCGCGGGTGCGCGGCGTAAGTGCCTGTTCAAAGTCAGCTAGCGGCGGCAAGGCAAAGCCGTCTTCGATGTGGGCCGTGACGGGCACAATGGTGACGCCCGCCGCAATGGCAAACGCCGTGTAGGTGCCGTAAAAGGGCTCGGGAATGATGACCTCCTCGCCGGGATTGAGGCAGGTGAGCAGGGCAAATAAAATGGCCTCGCTGCCGCCCGTGGTCACGATGATGTCTTCCATGGCCACCGGCAGGTTGGCCCGCTGGTAGTAGGCGGCCAACTTGCGGCGGTAGCTCTCGTTGCCGGCGCCGTGGCTATAGCCCAGCACCCGGATGTCGGCGTTGCGCACCGCGTCGAGCGCAGCCGGGGGCGTTTCAATGTCGGGCTGCCCGATGTTGAGCGGGTACACAATGCGGCCCGCTTTTCGAGCTGCTTCGGCGTAGGGCGCCAGCTTGCGAAACGGCGACACGGGCATGGCCCGGCCCCGTTTGGATATTTCTAGCATACAGTAACAAATAAGCCCACGGCCAGCGCGGCGGCAGTGGCTGGCTCCACAATTTCGTTAAATATAACGGCTCCGGACCGGTTACAGGCACTTCTGGTACAGATTGTACAGAATCCGGAGGTCGGGGTCGCTCAGCGGCGCACCCACGTTTTGCTGAATGAAATGCAGCTTGAATGCCCGGATGGCCGCCGGCATGTCCTTGGTGTCGTAGCCAATGATGCGCAAGGCCTCCCGCGGGTTGAAGACGGTGAGCGGGCCGTTGAGACGCGCCAGCTGGGCGTCTACCTGGCTAGTGTCAGGCAGCGTGGCAGTCGGCGGTGTGGCTTCGGTAATGGGCGGGGGAGGCATGAGGAGACGACCGGCCAACGCGGCCACACTGTCGGCTACCAGCGGGCTGGGCAGCGGGCCGGCGTCGTACCAGAGCCCGAAGCCGGAGCTGGCCAGCCGTTGCCAGGGGAAGAAGGCGCTCGGGTCGTTTTTGCGGCTTGGGGCAATATCGGAGTGGCCGATGAAATTGGCGACAGGGATGTTGTAGGCCTTTTTCAGGTTTTTTAGCACCTGCAGCAAGCTGGCAATTTGCGGCTCGGCAAAGGGTTCGAGGCCGTTGTTATCCAGCTCGATGCCGATTGACGAGGAGTTGATGTCGGTGGTGTTGCCCCACTTGGCCGCCCCGCCGTGCCAGGCCCGCAGGTAGTCGTTCAGCATGTGGTACACCCGCCCGTCTCGCCCAATGACGTAATGCGCGCTCACCTGTGTGCGGGGCAGCGTGAACGTCTTCAGCGTCTGGGCCGTGGAGTCCTGCGCCGTGTGGTGAATGACGACGTAGTTGGGCTTGCGCAGATTGAAGTTGGTGGTGCCCACCCAGTACTTGCCCATCACGAGGCTATCGGCGCCGGGCGTGGGGGCCGGCGTTTCCCGCAGCGATTTGGCGTAGGCTTTCACCTGGGCCTTGTACGACTTGTTGGTGGCGGCGTAGGGGTTGCGTTGGACGGCGCAGGCGGCAAGCGCAGCAACGGCGAGGACTTGCGCCGTACTGACAAGGAAGCGGGTTTTCATCGAGGTGAAATTACGGCGACGGAAGCCAAAAGGACTACGAAAAAGCCCCCGTCACGAAAGTGGCAGGGGCTTTTCAAGCAAAGGCTTTACGCAAGTTGCGGCCTGATTTAGAGCGGGCTACTTGGCGTATGCCACGGCGCGCATCTCGCGAATGACGGTGATTTTAATCTGGCCGGGGTACTGCATTTCTTTCTCAATCTTCTGCGAGATTTCGAAGCTTAGCTCGGCGGCGCGCTCGTCGGTCACGTTCTCGGCGTCCACCATCACGCGCAGCTCGCGGCCGGCCTGGATGGCAAAACACTGGTTCACGCCTTTGAAACCGTTTGCGGTTTCCTCCAATTGCTTCAGGCGCTTGATGTAGCTCTCCATCATCTCGCGGCGGGCGCCGGGGCGCGAGCCCGAAATGGCGTCGCAAGCCTGCACGAGCGGCGAAATCATGGCCGTCATTTCAATCTCGTCGTGGTGAGCCCCAATGGCGTTTACCACGTCGGGATGCTCTTTCCACTTCTTGGCCATCTCCATGCCCAGGATGGCGTGGGGCAACTCAGGCTCCTCGGTGCTCACCTTACCGATATCGTGCAACAGGCCAGCGCGCTTGGCTTTCTTCACGTCGAGGCCCATTTCGGCGGCCATCGTGGCGCATAGGTTGGCCACTTCGCGCGAGTGTTGCAGCAGATTTTGGCCGTAGGAGGAGCGGAAACGCATGCGGCCCACCATCTTAATCAGCTCCGGGTGCAGGCCGTGAATGCCCAGGTCGATGATGGTTTTCTCGCCGATTTCAACGATTTCTTCTTCAATATTCTTGCGGGTTTTGGCTACGATTTCCTCCACACGGGCAGGGTGAATGCGGCCGTCTTTCACCAGCAAGTGCAAGGAGAGACGGGCAATTTCGCGGCGCACCGGGTCAAAGCCCGAGATGATGATGGCTTCCGGGGTGTCGTCCACGATGATTTCGACGCCCGTCGCGGCTTCCAGCGCCCGGATGTTGCGGCCCTCGCGGCCAATGATTTTGCCCTTCACGTCGTCGCTTTCAATGTTGAAAATCGACACGCAGTTTTCAATGGCGTGCTCCGACGCCGTGCGCTGAATCGTTTCCAGCACAATTTTCTTCGCGTCCTTGGTAGCCGTCAGTTTGGCCTGGGCCACAGTGTCCTTGATGTAGGAGCTGGCCTGAATCTGGGCCTCGTTTTTCAGCGATTCCACCAACTGCTCGCGGGCTTCGGCGGCGGTCAGGTTGGCAATGGTCTCGAGCTGGCGCTGCACGGTGTGCAACTGCTCGTCGGCTTCGCGCTGCTTGGCTTCGAGTTCGGCCATGGCCTCTTCGTGGTCGATGCGGCGCTTCTCGGCCTGGCTTTCCAACTTGTCGCGGAGCTGCTGGGTATCGGCCTGAATCTTCTCGCGGGTTTTCTCCAGGTCGGCTTCCTTGCGCTGCAGCTGTTCTAACTGACGCTGAGTGGTTTCGGTGAGCATTTTGATGCTCTGTTCCTGCTCTACTACGCCCTGGCGGCGCTCGGTCAGTTCCTGGTCGAGGGCTTGCTTGAGGCGGCGGCTCTCGGTGTCAAACTCGTTGCGGAGGGTCTTGAACTTGTTCTTGCTCTGCTCGAGGCGCTCGTCGGCCTGCTTTATCTTCTCGTCGCGAAGGCGGGTGCCTTTCTCCTCGGCGTCCAGCAGGATTTGTTTGGCCCGGGCCGTGGCCTGGCCTTCGTGGTCTAGCCGGGCTTTGCCGGCCAGCTGTTTGCCAATCACGAAGCCCGCCACAAGAGCGACCACCGCGGTCAGCAGACAGTACAGTATTAAGGGTGACATATAATTATGGTTTTGGGTGGGTGAAAAACCATAACTAGGTAGAACAGATGTGCCCGGGCCAAGCGGTAGCGGCCGATTGCCGCGCCGCCCAGCCGGGCCAACGAGTGTGTGGGTGCTCGGCGGGGGTATTACCCCGCCAGCACTACGCCGGATAGTAGCTCGTCGAAACGAGCCAGCCGTTCGGTTAGCGCCGCGTCGGTGCCATCCTTTTCCTTACTCACTTTCAATTGGTCGGCCATGGTGGCCAAGGCAACCATGGCCAGCAAGTCTTGCTTGTCCTGAATGCCGTAGCCTTCTCGAAATTCGCGCAGCTTGTCGCCCAGCAGGCGGCCGGCCAGGCGCAGCCGTTCCTCATCCTGCACGTCAACGCGCATGGGATAGTCCCGGTCAGCAATACGAATTTTGATGGCTAGTTCGCTCATAAGGCGGAAGTTACGGCGGTGGAGGGGAGGGTCAATCGGTTAGTCTCTCAAATAGGCAAGACACTTGTCCAGTTCGCGGATGTATTCGTTGAGGCGCAGTTTTAATTCGTTGGCGTGGGTGGGTTCCCCAGCTATGGTGTGTACAAGTTTAACAATATTTTCCTGGTTTTGTCGCTCCTTCAGCTGCCGGTCTCGTTCGCGCACGTCGGCGCGCAACTGCTGCACCGTGGTGTTGGCGTCGGCCAGCTCCTCGCGCAATTGCTGATAGGCAGCCACTAAGGTGGTTATCTGCCGCTCCAGGCGGTCGAGTTGCGCAAGTTGTTGGGAGGAGGCCACGGTCGAGATTAATTTTTGCGTGAAGATAAAGCGGACCTCCGAAAGCTACGCTTTACCCGGCACATGCTTGCAACTTACTACTCAGGCGGGTTTGCATATCCGTCAAGGGCACAGTCCACAAAGCAGAACGTCATGCTGAGCGGAGCCGAAGCATCTCGCTCGGGTCACTAAACCTGTCGATTGGTTTACTACCACACGCGAGATGCTTCGGCTCCGCTCAGCATGACGTTCAATCACGCAGCGCGAAAAAGGCTACGACTTGCCTTTCTTGTTTTTCATCTTGGTTTTGGAACCGTCGTCGCCTTTGGTTTTGATTTTCTCATCGGCGGCAGGCATGGAGGTGGCAGCAGGGGCGGCGTCGGGCATTTTCGACATAGAGGCCGCGGCCGCTACGGGCTTGCCTTCCAGGTCCAACTCCACCACTTCGTAGCCCAGGGCCTGCACCGCAGGCAGCTGCTTGCGGTCGCCCACTACCACGATGTACATGTTGTCGGCGGGCAAGTACTTCTTGGCCGAAGCCTGTACGTCCTCTTTGGTCAGCTTTTTCAAAATGGAGCTCTGCTCGTCCACGAAGGTGGTGGGCAGGTTGTACTCCACAATGCGGCTGAGGAAGGCGGCTTTCTGGCCACCGGTTTCATACTTGAGGGCGTCGCTCTGGCCCACCGAGTTCTGGACGAAGGTCAGCTCCTCGTCGGAAATGCCGTTGGGGTAGTTCTTGATTTCGCTCATGAACTCTTTCACCGAGGCGGCCGTGGCGTCGGCGCGCACGCCGGCCTGGGCCGTGAACGGGCCCACGTAGCTCGTGCCGCTGTAGCCGCTGCGGGCGCCGTAGGTGTAGCCCTTGTTCTCGCGCAGGTTCAGGTTGATGCGCGAGTTGAAGGCACCGCCGAGCAGGTAGTTGGCCAAGTAGGCACGGTAGTAGTCGCCGGTGGCGTCATACGGCAGCGCCAGGTAGCCCACCCGGATTTCGGACTGCGCCGCGCCTTCTTTGTTCACGAAGTAGATGCGGGTTTTTTCGGGCTGTACGGCTGACGTGGCGGCGGGCAGGGTCACGTTCTTCTTGGGCCAGGCTTTCAGGAAAGCCAGCTGCGGGGTGAGGGCCTTCTGGTCCACGTCGCCCACTACCGTCAGGAAGCTCACGTTCGGGTCGTAGTTCTGCTGGTAGAACTGCTTCACGTCGTCGAGGGTGAGGCTGCTCACGCTGGCGGTGGTGCCGATGGTCGAGACGCTCATGATGTCGCCTTGGCCGTAGAGCAGGCGGTTGAAGGTGTTGTTGGCAATGACTACCGGCTGGGTGCTCTGGTTGGCAATGCCTTCCAGCGTTTGCTTTTTGAGGCGGTCGAAATCGGCTTGGTCGAAGCGCGGGTGCATGAGGCGCTCTTCCACCAGGGCCATGGTGGCCGGTAGGTTCTTGGTCAGGCTGCTCACCGATACCAGGGTGCGGTCGTCGCCCGAGAATACCTGCACGCTGCTGCCCAGTTTGTCGAGCGCCGCCGAAAACTGCTCGCTGGTGTATTTCTGCGAGCCTTCGTTCAGCATGGCGGCCGTGAGGGCCGCGATGCCGGCCTTGCCGGGCGTGGCCTGCTCCAGGCGATGGCCGCCTTTGATGGTGAGCAGCATGGTCACGGTCGGAATCTCGGCGTTGCGCGTGCCGATGACTTTGAGGCCGTTGGCGAACTCTTCGCGGTACAGGGCCGGCACTTTGATAACCGGGTTGGCGCCGGAAGCCGGCTGCTTGCTGCGGTCAAAATTGTCGGTGGCTTTGGCGTACTTCAACCCGGCGTAGCCGTAGTCGGGCGCCTTATAGCCGGACTTGTCAACGGTGTAGTTGTCGGCTTTAGCCGCGGCCACGCCGCCGGTTTTGGGCAGCACGCTCAGGATAACGGCGTGCTTGCCTTTGAGGTACTTGTCGTAGGTGCGCTGCACATCGGCCTTGGTCAGGGCCTTTAGTTCCTTGGTGTCAACGGTGATGTGGTTCGGGTTGTTGAAGAAGGTCTGATTGGAAGCCAATTGGCTCACTTTGCCGCTCACGCTGGCCAGGCCGTTCACTTGTTGGGCCTCCCGTTGGGCCTTGAAGCGCAGCAGGTCGTCGTCGGTTACGCCCCGCTTCTCAAATTCGACCAACGTGTTGCGCACGATGGTTTCCAAGCTGTCGAGGCCTTTGCCCGGGAAGGGCAGGGCCACAATGGTAAACTGGCCGGCGAGCTCGGAGGTGGGGTGGGAAGCACTGGCCTGCACGGCCTTCTGGTTCTTCACCAGGTTTTTGTAGAGCAGCGAGTTCTTGCCGCCACCCAAAATCTGGGCCAGCGCGTCGAGCGGCAGCTCATCGGGGTGGCCCTGGGGCACGGTCGGGAGCACCATTTGCAGCATCGGGAAGCGCACGTTGTCGGTGTAGCTCACGTAGCGGTCGGTGGCCAGCACGGGGGCGGGCAGCTTCGCCTTGGGCACGGCCGGGCCGCGCTTGATGCTGCCGAAGTACTTCTCGGCCAGCTTCACCACTTGGGCCGGCTGCACGTCGCCGCCCACGGTCAGGGTGGCATTGTTGGGGCCGTACCAGCGCAGGAAGAAGTTCTTGAGGTCGTCCACGTTGGAACGGTCCAAGTCCTCGAGGTAGCCGATGGTGAGCCAGGAGTAGGGATGGCCGTAGGGGTAGAGCGTCTTGTTCACGTACTCGCTGGCGAGGCCGTAGGGACGGTTGTCGTAGTTCTGGCCCCGCTCGTTTTTCACCGTCGAGCGCTGAATTTCGAACTTCTTCTGGCTCACCGCGTCGAGCAGAAAGCCCATGCGGTCGGCTTCCAACCACAGGCCGGTTTCGAGCTGGTTGCTGGGCAGGGTTTCGAAGTAGTTGGTGCGGTCCTGGTTGGTCGTACCGTTCAGGTTGCCCCCGGCGGCCGTCACCAGCTTAAAGTGCATTTGGTCGCCCACGTGGTCGGAACCCTGGAACATCATGTGTTCGAAGAAGTGAGCAAAACCGGACTTGCCAATCTGCTCGCGGGCCGAACCCACGTGGTAGGTCACGTCCACGTGCACCAGCGGGTCGGAGTGGTCCTCGGTTACGATGAGCGTCAGCCCGTTGGGCAGCACGTACTTCTCGTAGGGAATGACGAGCTGGCCGGGCTGCTTGGTGACTTTTTCCACCAGCTTGGTGCCGCCGGCCGTGGCGGCGGTTTTGGCGGCGGTGGCTTTGGCCGCCGGTTTCTGCTGCGCAAAGCTGACAGAGGTGACCAGGGCTAGGCCCATGGTAGATAAAAATCGAAGGTTCATTTTTGGAGAAAAAGATGAAGAAATGAGACAGTGAATCAAGCTGCAACTTACGGATTGGAAGGCAAATGCAGGCTGCCTTCAAGTTTATCGGTCGGACGGGTGGCGCATTACAGTTTTAGCCCGCAGAGGACGCAGAAGGGGGCGCAGAAGCCCCCGAACCGT